>NZ_AGIK01000003.1 GCF_000230675.1 Synechococcus sp. WH 8016
TTACCGAAGTTCCCGGCACGGAGCATGGTGCGGAAAAGATCCTTACCGGTAAAGCTCGTGTCGAGAGTTATCTGGAGGTCGTAGTTGAAACTCACAGCACCAGACTGAGCGGCAGCAGCAGCAGCACGCTTCGCACCATTGAGCTGATCAGCGTTACCACCGAAGCTGTTAGCACCGATCACGAAGGTGGCTTGACCCTTCAGCTTGGTGGTGGTGGAGAACTGAGTTGCTTCCAGTTCGCCAACGCGAGCTTCCAAACCGTCAACACGGCCCTTGAGGATGGCGAGTTCTTTTTCGAACTCTTTCATCAAGCGCTTGAGCTCGTCGGTCACTTCAGTGACGCGGTCGAGACAAGCGTTCAACAGAGCAGCCGCTTCAAAGCGGGTCATCGCCCTGTTACCGCGGTAGGTGCCGTTGGGGTAACCAGCCACACAGCCGTAGCGCTCGATCAGGTTGCTAAGAGCCTGATAAGCCCAATCGGTTGGGTAAACGTCGGAAAACTGAGTGATGCTGGTGACTTGCTCGCCAGTGGCAGCGTAGTCAGACACACCGTTGATGTTCAGCTCAGTGGCATTCGCGGCCACAGGAGCCAAAAGGCCCAGGGCGGCTGGGGCCACCAGCAGTTGATGGAAAAGTTTCATTTTCGGTCCTCACACCAAAAAATTGAGGTATCGAGACGCATGGCGTCGTGTGTAATTTGATACCAAGTGGCAGGGAAGCCCATTCCTTGCGTACCAGACGAGGGAATGGCACACCGTCATGCATCCCTGGCTTCATTGATCCATGAAGCGCTTCACTCTCCAATCCCAGCCTTAAAAAAAGACACCTTGCACACGCTCAGCAGACAGCACGAGTGCATGACAGTTGATCAATTGACCCAAGAGGCAAGAGCAGACCTGCTTGTCGAAATTCGATAAAAGCAATGTCAAGAGAACAAGCGCATTTCAAATCGAAACGGCAATTACTCAACAATCAGAAAATAAAAAGCCCCCTGGAGGACTAAATGTCATCCAGGGGGCGATTAATGATTTAGATCTGTTGAATAAGTGCTCTAGATGAGCGCTTATTCAAGTAAGGGATCAGAACTTGAAGGTGGTCTTCAGGAGACCGCCGAAGTTGTTGAAGGTGTCGTTAGAACGATCGCCACCAACAACGTTTCCACGGCCATCAGTCAGATCGCCATAGGGACGGCTGAGGTAGTAGATCGCTGGAGTCACAGAGATGTTGTCTGTAACTTGGAACTGGTACCACCACTCCCAAGCGTAGTTGCCGTCAGCAACGAAGTCAGAGAAGCCTGCGTCTTCTGCAGCATCTCTGTAGTCGATGCCAGTAACAAACGTGGGTTGACCAACGGCCATACCCAGAGTGTTGCCCTTAATGAAGGCATCAGCCCACTGAAGACCCACGTACCAAGACTGAGTATCAACAGACCGGTAAATATTGGAGTCATCATTTGTGATGCTGTTGAAGCCGTAACCAGCACTAACGCTAGGAATCCAACCAGCTTCTTCAGGAGACCACCAAGCACTCAGGCCGAAGGAGGAATTGTTACCATCTCCGGTTGCAAGAACCGCAAGAGGTGTTCCATTTCCGCCGTAAAGAGTGCCAGCGTTTTGAGAGGTGTAGTTGTAAGCAGCAGCTAAACCCCAGTTTTCAGGTGCGTAAGCAATCTGAACGGTACCGTTTGAACCAGCTCCGTCAGTAGCAATACCACCAGCATTTGGATCTGACAGGAAACCGTTTGTGCTCAGGTAATTAGCACTAACGCTGAAATCATCAGATTCCCAAGAGATACCAGCACCTTGGCCTAGGCCGAGGTTGTAAGTCGCAGGTGCACCGGCGTAGGTGAAGAAGTCGAGAACGGTGTCAGCAGGATATGCACTTGGCCATACAGCCAGCATGTCGTCCTGACGAACAAGTCCACCAACGGTTGCGGTGAAGCTGTCACCAATGGGGAACTGATACCAAAGGCGGTTTACAGCAACGCTGTTTGCACCAGAGGGCTCTTCAAAGGCAGTTTCAAGACCAGTCAAACCGACATACTCACCGCCACCGAAGGCAGAGTTGCCGAAGTTACCTGCACGCAACATGGTGCGCAGCAAATCCTTTCCGGTGAAGCTTGTATCTAGGAAGAGACGCAGGTCATAGTTGAAGGACGTAGCTCCTGAAGTTGCAGCAGCTGCAGTGGCACGCTTGGTACCGATGCCCCCATCAGTAAAGCCAAAGGCATCTGTAGAAGGTGTTCCAAGGAAAAGATCGGCAGCACCTTGCTCGGCATTACCACCGAAGCTGTTAGCACCGATCACGAAGGTGGCTTGTCCCTTCAGTTTGGTGGTGGTGGAGAACTGAGTGGCTTCCAGTTCGCCAACGCGAGCTTCCAAACCGTCAACACGGCCCTTGAGGATGGCGAGTTCCTTTTCGAACTCTTTCATCAGGCGCTTCAGCTCGTCGGTCACTTCGGTGACGCGGTCAAGACAAGCGTTCAACAGAGCAGCCGCTTCATAGCGGGTCATGGCCCTGTTACCGCGATAGGTGCCGTTGGGGTAACCAGCCACACAGCCGTAGCGCTCGATCAGGTTACTAAGAGCCTGATAAGCCCAGTCGGTTGGGTAAACGTCGGAAAACTGAGTGATGCTGGTGACTTGCTCGCCAGTGGCGGCGTAGTCAGAAACACCGTTGATGTTCAGCTCAGTGGCATTCGCGGCCACAGGAGCCAAAAGGCCCAGGGCGGCTGGGGCCACCAGCAGTTGATGGAAAAGTTTCATTTTCGGTCCTCACACCAAAAAATTGAGGTATCGAGACGCATGGCGTCCTGTACAAATTACGTACAGCAATATTCAACGCAATTATCGCTGTGACAGAAAAGACCCTGGATTGCATCAAAGGGCACATTAAGACCAGTTTAAGTAGCACTTGATACTAAATTTGCCAGATGTGTATCACCACAAACATATACGCCAAAGCTCGCAATATTGAGCACATTGAGCCACTGCATACACGTCACTCTCCACAACACCTGGCCCATGACTTGCTTTTCCAGAGCTACTACATCATGGAGTCAAAAGAGTGGCTCCAATCACAGAGAATCCACCAAAGACTGAGAGGCAATCTCCTCACAAAACCTTGACTGGCAGCCACGCCAATCCGAATCACCGGCATAACGACAAAAAGCAGACTTTATTCAAATCCCCACAGCAGAGTGATTAGAATTTAATTTGACTAGAAAGCTTCAAATAACAAGCTGACTCCAATTTACATTTCCTCAAAAAAGCAACTAAAAAGCACAAGCGCAACAATAATTTATCAGCTTTACTGCGATTTCTGTTAAGACCAGTAGGTTTTAGAAGGCCAGAATTGCAGAGGACTTGATAATATAGACGGATTAAAACCGCTAGAGACAACTTTCTTCTGTGGGGTGTCCAATAAAGTTACGTCAAGATCTCGACCAATAAATGCTTATCCAACAATGACACCCCCTCAAAACCGACCCATATCACCTTTTAAAAAAGCATCAACAGCAGAAAGCGCCTGAGCAAGCCAATTAATAGCCAATACAGTCGTGACGTAATAATGGAGCTGAGATGGACAGCCAAATGGTTCAAACAAAGCTCAGCAATCTCCGCAAGGCATTAAGCATTGCAGTACTTCCCGGTCTTCTGGTGTACGTCTTGGCAATCAGCCTTAGCGCATTGGCAGGAATCAAGGGAATTCTGGTCATCAGAGATCTGGCTCAAACTTGCGACTCTCTGCTTGGAGTTGGTCTGATATCAAACCTGGGCTACCTTCTCTGGATTGCAACAGCAGCAATCGCGCTCTTTAGCGCATACGCCACGCCAACACACAACCAGCACAAATTAAAGAAGATGCTGCTTTGCGGGGGCTGGTTTTCATTCATACTTTGTATAGATGATATGTTCTTGCTACACGACAGATACATTGGTCAAACTTTCCTGTATGTAGTTTATGCGATATTTGCATTTCTCATTGTTTTCAAGTTCCGAGATCAGCTGGTAAAGAATGGTGGAGAGGTGTTCATCCTGGCAGCCACTCTATTGGCTTTGTCGGTGCTTACCGATAAATTTCAACGCGATATTGTCGACATAACACCTATAAATTATGCGTCACTACAGCTTTTCGAAGAAGGAGTTAAATTCCTCGGAATCACTACATGGCTATATTTTTGGTGGTCAGCTTCTGCACGGTTTATCAAAAATAGCATCAATCCCCAAAGTCAAGAGACCAAGCTTACTTGACCAGTCTTCCCTCTTCCGCACATTCAGACGAACCATGTCCAAGAGAAAATTCCTGAAGCTTCGAAAGAATTTAGACATAAGGCCAATTTACTTGTTGATAATTATATACACATTAATAAAATGGCTCCCTTTTGGAATATTCGGATGGATTCAAAATGAGGATGGCTTGATGGAGTGGAGCAGTGTCGCACTACTCTGCTTCTCAGCGTTCAATACAATAAACATCCTGAAACAATCTCATCTTTCATTAACAGAACGACTGGTTTGGATTTTTTATACAGTATTTTTTGTGATTTTCATTGCCGAAGAAATTAGCTGGGGGGAACGTCTACATGGCTACGGAATCGAGTCTATACAAGCAATTAACACTCAAGGGGAAACTAATCTCCATAACATTGGAGCTTTTCAGCTCAAAGGATTTCTCCATCTTGGCTGGGCGGCCTTAGGGCTCCTACTGGGACTCGGATCGTGGATCATCAAAAACTCACCTCTTTTCCCTGACAAAAAACTCTCTCTTTACTTCCTCATACCAGCAATCTGGTATATAAGTTTTGAATTTTGCAGAGAGGATGGTATTTGCCCAATTACGGTGGCAAATCACCAAGAGATCTACGAGTTCTTAATCGCTATCGGACTTTTCCTGCACACACGTTTATGGCGTCGCCGAAAAACTTGTTAAAATCAGTCAAAAACTACATAAAACACCCATTCAGTAATTGGCTCTGGTGGGGTGCGCTACTGCTGATCTGGCTACTGAGCACTTGGTTCGACAGAGCCTGGTTGTTTCATGATCAGAGACTTCCCTCCTGGGATCAAGCGGAATATCTCAGCAGTGCCTTGGAACACGGAAGGGGACTAGGACTTCTACCCCCTAGAGAATGGAATGGATGGCAAGCACTTCTGGACTTGTCTCCAAAAATCCCCCCCCTATCGGCACTCATCAGCGGAAGCATGATGGCTTTCACAGGAGAAGCCGCAGACGAAGCGAGCTGGGTCTTAAGTCTTTGGCATGGGTTACTACTGATAATTGTGGCCCAGTGGGGTCGTGCTCTGGGTGGCACGAAGCTTGGTCTACTTGCCGCAATATTGCTGGCCTTGTCTCCAGCGATGGCGGAACACAGGGTTGAATTTAGCCTCGATCTTGCTGTAGCAACAAGCAGTAGTCTTGCGCTCTGGCTTCTGTTTCTCTGGCAAAGCAATTCTCCAGAGGGAGGAACTTGGAAACAGGCCTTTGCCGCAGCAGTCTCAATCGGAGGAGCATTGCTTATCAAGCAGAGCTCATTACTCGTTCTAGCGATGCCGTCGCTTTGGGCGGCCTGGCAGGCGTTTTCGATCAAGAAGCGACGAAGTCAAACCATCGCAGGGATCTCGGTGGTTATCTCCATGTTGTTGCCATGGCTTCATCACAATTGGATCACAACCATTGGAGGAACACAGCGGGCTGTATTGGTCTCAGGAGCAGAGGAGGGGGATCCCGGAATCCTCAATCTGCAGAGCTGGATCTGGTATCCAAAGCTTATGCCGAACCAACTAGGTGTACTGGTATTGACACTTGGGCTGGCGGGATTAGGCCTATTAGCATGGAAAAACAAAACTAGATTAACAAGAGAATTCAAACATCCGGTTTTAAACCTTGCTGATGGCTGGCCTTGGGTGATTGGAGTGACTCTTAGTGGCTGGATCTGCATAACACTAAGTCCAAACAAAGACGCAAGATATATCGCTCCAGTGCTTCCATTGCTCATATTAATCCTTGCAAAAGGGTGGCTAGTATTAATTAATTTTGCTAGCCAAAAAGCCGGCAAAAGAAACAGCTTGATTGCTTTTTGCTCCATTCTCGTATTATCAGCAACACTAAGCATCAAACAGCGCTGGAGCGATATTGATAAAAAGGCAGGCTCACCTGCCATTCATGCTTTAAACAGCATTAATAAAAGAGTGAAAGGATTGCCAACGACTGTGTTCATAACATCCAGTGATCGCAACCTCAACGAGCAAACCTTGAGCTATCTCGGCCAAATCAATGGGCGTGACATCCAAGCTCGTCGTCTAGGCAGAAGTCCTGGACAAAAAGATATGGCATTGGATCAATCAAACTGGTGGATTCTTGCAACGGGTGATCAAGGGACATCGCGAAAATCCGCCAGAAAACTTGGCCGGAAGGTACGCAAAGACCCGAGATTTGAATTAATAGAGTCTTGGGGGTGGACTGAAGGTCGCGAGGTTGAACTATGGAAACGCAAAGATTCAGCAGAAAAGCCAACAACATTTGACTACCGATTTATATCACTAGCACGCAGCCTCGAATCTGGGCCAGGAAGTCTAGATTCAATTTTCAAAGAAATAGAAGTGCAACATCTTCTTGATCCAGATTTTAAATATCAAGATCGAGTTAAATCTTGGGCGCTGAAAAAACTAAAAGAGAATAACCATAATCCAGACGCACTTTGGAGTCTTGCCCTTTTAGGAGTGCTACAAAACAGGCCAGAAAATGCTGCCAGATGGTTCACACAACTTGAAGCGTTAGATGCAGAAGAAAACTGGGCGAGAGCCTATCACCTTGTTGTACTTCTTGCTGACTGGAAATCATGCAAAGCTGCATGGCTAGCAGATACTTACCTAAAAGAATCAAAAGGCAGAGAGAAAATAAATTTACTGGTTGCACTTCGCGATCTATCTAGAACCACTTGTTTCGACCCAAGAGGGCCAATAGGTCTCAAAAACAGCATCATCCCGGCCATCAAAAGCGTTGAAAATCAAATCAACGGCGAGAAGAATTAGGCAAACGTCCTGATGTTAACAAGGACTTAGCATGACCAAAACAATGCAGAAACAATCCAAGAGACATCAATAATTCTATAGCTTCTTGATCATTCCTTATACGATCACCAAGCGTAATCCAAGACAGGTCCCAATAAGCATAAAAAGCAGCCACAAATAAAAAGAATAGGCTGAAGCGCTTAGCAGGGAATGCGTCAATTGAGGGGAAGAATCGCCAACCGAACCATCCAAAAAATAATCCCGAAGCGATATATGAAAAATGAAGATAATTTTGAACACCTTCTAAATTATGCAAGTTTGATTCACCCTGAGCATTCATGTCTCGCAACGCACCAATACCAAATCCGGTCAAGCGCTCTGCCCAGCTAATCTCCTCACCCGCTACGTAAAGACAAAAAATTGCAATCAAAACCCACCAAAACAATTGAAGAGGATGACTCGTTATTCTTCCCTTCCAAATAACAACTAAAGCGGAAATACCGGCAAAAAAATAACCTAGAAATTGTAACCATTCAACCAGACCATCTTCTCCCTTACGCCAAGCATCAAAAGCCCCAAAAGGAAGAAAGTAAATGACCCCATATAAAAGCAAAAGATAGACAAGAGGGAACACATCAACCTTTGGAGACAGATCGCCCCAAGGGGTTCGAATGATGCGAGGGCTCGATACGTGGTCGATCAAGGCTTAAGCAAGGGTTGGAGATGATGCAAGAGTAGGCGCACAAGCAACCTCTTCGCTTGCTAGGCCATTTGTAATGCAGAGGATCTCTCCCCAAAAGCAAGCTGCTTTAGCCGCAGTGATTTTTGCCGTTGTCGCAATCACACTCCAGTGGTGGCGACTCATGAGCTTGAACGCAAGCTACGACCAAGGGATATTTTTTCAAATTTTGTGGAACGGGCTCAGCGGTCATCCATTCGAAAGCACGCTTTCATCACAGCTATCCACCAACGTGATCCATAGCGGGGAATTTCCAGCTCTTGGATACCAGCGCCTAAGTCAGCATTTCACTCCCATTTTGGTGACCTGGATCCCACTGATTGGCCTACTTGGCATCTGGGGTTTACCAATCATTCAGGTGGGAATGATTACAGCCGCTGGAATCGTTTTATACAAGCTTGCAGCTCTTGAGCTCAGCCCATCACTATCTGCAAAAATAACATTTTCTTTCTACTTTGCCAATGCCGTCATCGCTCCAACACTTGCAAACTTTACCGATCTCTGCCAACTACCACTGCTTGTATTTGCTCTTCTCTATGGATTGAGAACACACAACAAATTACTAACGCTCATATGCACTGTCTTAATTCCATTAGTCAGAGAAGATACAGGCGTTGTTCTAGCAGGAATTGCTCTTTGGCTAGGAGTAAAACAACCTCAACGCCGGCCCCTCGCTACAGCAATGTTTTTGGTCGGAGTGAGCTGGGTTGTCATTGTTACCAACGTCTTAATGCCGATGTTCGGCGATGACAATGCGCGCAGATTCATGGTTTCCAATTTTGGACAGTTTGCGCCCGGCGTTGATCGTGCCACAAGCCTTGACATCTTGGGCCAGGTATTGCGCCAACCCATCACTTTGCTTCGCGAGCTAGTGAGTCCGCCAGGAGACACTCTGTTGTACCTCGCCGGACAAGGGCTCCCGCTTCTGTTTATCCCATTGATTGCAACTGATGCTTGGCTAATGATGGGATTTCCACTACTGGGCTTACTACTTGCAAAAGGCAGCAATGATCCACTCTCTATCAACATACGATATACATTTTTGGTCGTTCCAGGACTTTTCGGAGGATCAATCTATTGGTGGCGATCTAGAGAAAAGATCTTCTCGTCAAAACGATTTCGACAAATCTGGACTGGATGCATGGTTCTATCCTTACTTTTCGCAATCGCAGGAAACCAAAATCGTAGTTTTTCATTTTTAATCCCCGATAGCATTCAACCTTGGCTTTACAACAACCCTGTTCAGCAGTGGAAGCATGGACAATCTGCACGCGCGTCAATAAAGGAGATCCCGGCTCAAGCATCTGTTAGCGCAAACACCAATCTCGTCCCATGGCTAGCCAATCGCTCTGTGCTTGTAAGATTCCCCCACTCACTTAATTTTCAAGACGAATCCGGCATTCAAAAATCAGTGGACTGGATTGCCGTCGACCTTAAGGATTTAAGCCATTTCGCATCTGCGTTCCCACGAGATCGGAAAATGCTCAACAAGAGCTTATCTAAGTTACAGAAAAACAGAAGCATTTACTCCGTTTATTCAATCAATGATGGCGTTGTCCTAATGCAAAAACATAAATCGCAATCAAAAAAGTTAGAGAAAGAGCTTGACCAGTTAATTATTAATTTGTCAACCCAAAACGATGCCCCTCAATGAATGATTAAATCACTCATTGAGGGGCTCTCGCCGGGTCCGCTCTGTCGCGGAACCGATTGATCTAGGAACTAGACGCCGTAATCAGACGGCCTTCTCCACGATCAGCAGACCCTGAATCAAAGAACTAGAACTCATGGACACCTCCTCCTGAAGGGATAAGTGATCGCCGGCAATGCATTCGGAAGGAAATCAGCGCTAGAAGCACTAAAAAACTGCCACAAAGCTGCGAACTGTACTCACCCATCCTAACTGAATATTCTCCATAGGGCCTCAAAAAATCCATAAGCACGCCCAGAAAGCAACGAAGAGATGAGGGCTTAATCAGTTTTGAGAAACTTTAATGGCCAACTCAGCGACAGTAAGAAAGAGACCTTTAACGAAGACAACAAAAAAGCGCTCAATTAATTGAGCGCTTGAAGTGATCAGAAAAACAATCGAATTTTTCGACTTAATCAGAGAGCGTTTCCACGGGGCAGAACCTCTTCAGGGAAGACGAAGTTTTCGTGCGGCTGGTCAGCCGGTGCCATCCAGGCACGCAGGCCTTCATTCAGAAGAATGTTCTTCGTGTAGAAGGTCTCAAATTCAGGATCCTCAGCAGCGCGGATTTCCTGTGACACGAAGTCATAGGCACGCAAGTTGAGGGCAAGGCCAATGATGCCGATGGAGCTGGTCCACAGGCCCATCACAGGCACAAACAGCATGAAGAAGTGCAGCCAACGCTTGTTGGAGAACGCAATTCCGAAGATTTGGCTCCAGAAACGGTTGGCGGTGACCATGGAATAGGTCTCTTCTTCTTGGGTGGGTTCGAACGCCTTAAAGGTGTTCGACTGTTCACCATCCTCAAAAAGAGTGTTTTCCACGGTTGCGCCGTGAATAGCGCAAAGCAGTGCACCGCCAAGAATGCCGGCCACTCCCATCATGTGGAAAGGATTCAGGGTCCAGTTATGGAAGCCCTGGAGGAACAACAGGAAGCGGAAAATTGCAGCCACACCAAAGGAGGGTGCAAAGAACCAGCTGCTCTGTCCCAAGGGGTACATCAGGAAGACACTGACGAACACCGCAATCGGACCGGAGAAGGCGATGGCGTTGTAAGGACGAATGCCGACCAAACGAGCAATTTCGAACTGACGCAGCATGAAGCCGATCAGTGCAAAGGCGCCGTGGAGAGCAACGAAAGCCCAAAGGCCTCCGAGCTGACACCAGCGGACGAAGTCACCCTGGGCTTCTGGGCCCCAGAGCAAGAGAAGGCTGTGACCCATCGCATCAGCGGGGGTGGACACAGCAGCGGTGAGAAAGTTGCAACCCTCGAGGTACGACGACGCAATGCCGTGGGTGTACCAGGAAGTTACAAAGGTGGTTCCCGTTAACCAGCCACCAATCGAAAGGTAGGCCGTGGGAAGAAGGAGAATGCCGGACCAGCCGACAAACACAAATCGGTCGCGTTTGAGCCAGTCATCGAGGACGTCGAACCATCCCCGCTGCGGCATGCGACCTGCAGCGATCGTCATGAGAGAGCTTCATGAAGCTTTACGTTTGTGAGCCTAGAGGCCTTGGCTCTTTTTGCAGGGGCTACACAGCCGAGAAACCCATAGATGAGTGAAAATACTCAAGCCTCCGTTTCCAGCTCCTAGTGAGGAGAATGGAATCACAAACACTCTTTTATCTGTGTACGTCGTCGAATTAGCTCTTCGCATGAGCCCGATGCCTATCTCTGTTCAACGCAAGGAATCGGGAGATGCCGAATCTGTGTATCAGCAGGTTCGGCAAGCCCTTGAGCAGGGACAGCCACGCTTGCTTGAAATGACCTGCGAAAAAGTAGAAGGCAAACGACTCAGCGTTCTAACGAGCGACGTTTTAGCGGTTCGGATTTACGAGAAGACAGCAGCATCCGGGGGGAGCAAACGCCCAGGCTTTTCACTCGACAGCTAAATCCCTGTGGGAACGGACACCAACGAGCGGGTTCTTCAGTTTGAAAGCGTGAGTTTTTGCTGGCCCTCTGGCACCCACGCTCTGGACCGCTGCAGCTTCAGCGTTCCAGGGCCAGGCCTTTGGATGCTTGTAGGGAGCAACGGCAGCGGAAAGAGCACTCTCTTTCGCATGATCGGAGGATTGATCCAACCTCAGTCAGGACGAATGGACTGCAACGTCCAAACAGCCTTGGTGTTCCAAAATCCCGACCATCAACTGCTACTTCCCAGTTGCGGCAGCGATCTTCTCCTTAACCTTCCCCCCACGCTTACCCCGGCCCTCAAACGAAAGCGGATCGCCCACCTGCTCGAACAGGTTGGGCTCGCCGGTATGGCTGGCCGGCAAATTCACACCTTGAGTGGAGGCCAAAAACAGCGCCTAGCGATTGCTGGTGCTCTAGCCAGCGAAGCCAAACTTCTGCTGCTTGATGAGCCCACAGCCCTTTTAGACCCATCCAGCCAAAGCTCGGTCCTGGCAACCGTTCAACAGCTTTGTCACCGCTCACTCAATCCACTCACAGCTCTTTGGATCACGCATCGACTGGATGAACTGGACCATGCTGACGGCGCAGCACTGATGGAAAAGGGCAGGATTGGTCCCTGGGGAAAAGGCCTCGCCTTACGCCGCACACTCAAGGCACTTGCCTAAGTCAGGGCCTGGCAGTTAAGGTCTCCTGGTCTCAATCCTCGGTAGCTCAGCGGTAGAGCGGTCGACTGTTAATCGATTGGTCGCAGGTTCGAATCCCGCCCGGGGAGTTTCAAACCAATGTCATCACCTTCACGGTGGTGACATTTTTTTGTCTAGGTAGCAATGGTTTTTCTTCATTCAGAAAAAAACTGCCACCCAACGTCCTCCAAATCAGAAGATTTCCTGTAGAGCCGCAGGCGTCAATCTCCGCGTTACTCCAGCAAAACCCAGTCAGGCATTCATTTTCCAGGGGCACGCCAACCATGAAGGCAAGCACCGGAATTCTGCAGAAACTGGTTGATCTTGAGAGAATTACTCCTTAATGACGCGGCCTTACCTCGTCCAACTGTTTTTTCGCCAGCATTTAGATGAAGCCTTCCATCCTGCTGATCGAAGACGACCGGGACATGAGCGAACTGGTAGGCGGCCACTTAGAGCACAGTGGTTTTGATGTTCAACGCGCCGACGACGGTATTAAGGGTCAGGCTCTCGCACTGCAATACACCCCTGATTTAATCCTTCTCGATTTAATGCTGCCCAATGTGGACGGTCTCACGCTCTGCCAACGACTGCGCAGAGATGAAAGAACAGCTTCCATTCCAATCCTGATGTTGACAGCTTTAGGTGGCACGAAAGACAAGGTGAGCGGATTCAATTCAGGAGCTGATGATTACCTCACAAAACCCTTCGACCTCGAAGAGCTTCAAGCACGCGTGAAAGCACTTCTGAGGCGTAGCAACAGAGCTCCTATCGGAACATCCGGGAATCATCACGAAATTCTTAGTTATGGACCGCTAACCCTGGTACCAGAACGTTTTGAGGCCATTTGGTTCGATCATCCCGTCCGCCTCACCCACCTGGAATTCGAGCTTCTTCATTGCCTGCTCCAACGTCATGGTCAAACGGTTGCTCCCTCTCTCATCCTCAAAGAGGTTTGGGGTTATGAGCCAGATGACGATATCGAAACAATTCGCGTTCACGTCCGTCACCTACGCACCAAATTAGAACCAGACCCACGCAAGCCCCGTTTTATCAAAACGGTTTATGGAGCTGGGTACTGCCTTGAACTGCCCACCGGGTCTCAACTCGATGGACTGCAAGATGTGCTCGCTCAAGCGCGCCAAGATCGAGAGCAAAAAGCTGAAGCCACGAATCGGGCAACCGCTTGATCTTGAGCGCTTAGAGCCCCATCAAATCCAGAAACGTCACTTCCCAGGCCAATCTGGGTTGCACAAACGAAAGCAATTGAACGCGTAATTTCTCGAGTTTTCTGAGAATTTGCTCGTTCTTTTGCTCCCTCCAATGGTGCTGTTGTAGCCAATTGATGAGCCAAAGCTGTTGCTCACCATCAAGGGCCTCAGTGAGATCACGAGCGAGGCCGAGGGCTTCAATCGGCTGGGTTGGCAAGGCGTGCAAACGTCCCATCAAATCGGCAGAAACCCTGGACCACTGCTTGACATGACCCAATAGCGCGCCTGGAGAGCCCCCAGCCATTGCAACCAACTCAGGCTGCATGAGCGCTTGCTTTGCAGACTCTTGGTCGACCTCAGCGGGCAAACGTTGGAGCACGGACTGCATGTCTTCCACACTTAGCTGGATCAATCGAATCAACTGACAGCGGGATCGAATCGTGGAGAGCAACCGTTCGGGAGCCGCTGACAACAAAATCAACACTCCATGGCCTGGTTCCTCAAGCGTTTTGAGCAGAGCATTCGCGGCGGCTTCCGCCATCGCTTCAGGCTCCTCAAGCACAACAAGACCTCGCGACGACTCCAGCGGTTGCCGTGACAAAAAACGACTGATGTCGCGAATCTGATCCAACCTCACAAGGGGAGGGGTTCGCCGACTCACGCCGGCCTCTTCAGCTTCAGAGCGGGAGAGCAAACGTCCCTGATGGCTGTAGCTGGGTTCGACCCAGAGGAGATCAGGGTGGTTGCGCTCTGCCAAGCGACGCCGCTGGCGCGGATTGCACTGGCCTTCACTGAGCACACCCTCGAGGAATCTCAAAACAGCCAGGCGACGGCCTACGCCTTCTGGACCAGCGAAAAGATAGGCAGGAGCGAGGCGGCCTTGCTGCAGAGCTGCCCTTAAAAGGGTCTCAGCTAGAGGCTGGCCCACCAAATCAGCAAACAGATCCTGCTCTTCGCGCAACAACTGGCTCATGACTGCCAAGCTGCCGCCCGGGTGAGCAAGGCCGTTTGAATCGCCTCCGCAACCTCCAGACGCGGACGGTCAGCCACAACCGACACCCAGCCTCGCGTCTTAGCCAAATCAGAGAAACCCTTGGCAACGCGCTCTAAGAAAGCAAAACCTTCCGCTTCCATTCGATCTTCCTCACGACTTCCGCGGCGCTGAACGCTCAATTCCAAAGGGAGATCAAGCCAGATCGTCATGTCGGGGCTGAGCCCTCGCGTGGCAATGCGTTCAAGCTCAGTGATAAGCACACGGTCGAGACTTCGTCCATATCCCTGGTACGCCATCGTCGATCCCGTGAACCGATCACTGAGCACCCAATCACCCCTCTCCAAAGCAGGCTGAATCACTCGGTCCACATGCTGAGCACGATCCGCTGCATACATCAACAACTCTGCTGTTGGCCCCGGGTCAGCATCTTGAGGGGGGTGGAGCAGAAGCTCACGCAGGCTTGTCCCCAAGGCCGTTCCTCCCGGTTCTCGAGTGACAATCAGCTGAGACCCCGCGGGCATCAGTCCGCTCGTCGGGAGCCAACTCGATAGCTGCTGAAGCTGGGTGGTTTTGCCACAACCATCAATGCCCTCCAGCACCAGCAGTCGTCCCTTGCTCCTGCCCATGGTTAACGAAGCCGCAGGCTGAGGGCATTCAGCACAACTGACACCGAGCTGAATGCCATAAGCAACGCTGCTAAGGGCGGGGACAGGAGAAGTCCAAAGCCGGGCAGAAGCACACCAGCAGCAATCGGCAGGGCAATGAGGTTGTAACCAAAAGCCCAAATCAAGTTCTGACGGATCTTGGACATCGTTCGCTTCGCCAAGCAAAGGGCCTCTGGCACCGCTTCAAGCCGGTCACCAAGCAGCACAAGATCAGCCGTGTCCTGAGCGATTTGCGTGCCTGTGCCGACGGCGATGCCGAGGTCGGCTGCCGCCAAAGCGGGGGCATCGTTGATTCCGTCACCCACCATCGCCACAGCACCCTGGTCTCTCAAAAGCTCAAGCCGTTCAAGCTTTTGATGCGGCAAGAGCTGCCAAGCCAGATCAGCGTCTGCAAAGCCAAGCTCACGTCCCACCCGTTCCACGGTCTGGCGACGGTCTCCACTCAGCATCGCGACGGACTGGCCCTGATCTCGTAAGCGCTGGATAGCGAGCGATGCATCCGGGCGAAGTCGATCGTCGACGGTGACGAGACCCAGTGGATTTTCAGCCAAAGCAACAGCCACTAACGACTGCCCACGCTGGACAGCCGAATCGAGGGTTTGTTGCTGTTGCTCCGTCCAGGACACCCCTTGATCCCGCAGCCATTCGGGAGAACCAACGCGGACCAGACCTTCCACTCCCTGCAAACGACCTTCCATCCCCGCACCCGGAGTGGTGCGGCTGGACTCAACCCCTAGAAGAGGCAACTGAAGCCGCTGTGCCTCCTGCAACAGCGCATGGGCGAGTGGATGCCGGCTGGTCTGCTCAAGGCTGGCCGCCAACTGAAGCGTCTGCGGTGGATCCTTGCTCGCCAACACCGAATCAACCAGAGGCCGGCCAAGGGTGAGCGTGCCTGTTTTATCGAACACCATGCGCTGCACGGAGGCTGCCAGCTCGATCACATCACCGCCTCGAAACAACCAGCCCTGCTTCGCGGCCAAGCCTGACGAGACGGTGATGACGGTGGGAGTGGCTAATCCCAAAGCACAAGGGCAAGCCACCACAAGCACCGCAATGGAGAGTTGGAGAGCGAGACCAAGAGGCGTCTCAGCTCCCGCACCAAGAGAGCCGTGGAGACCATGCGCATGGCCGTGATCCATCAAGGCCACAGGGACATCAAGGACCTGAGGCCAAAGACGACAACCGACCTGCCACCAGAACAGGAACGTGAGAATGGCAAAACTCACCACCGCATAACAAAACTGGCCGGCTACACGATCGGCAAGCCCCTGAATCGGCGCTTTTCTTGCCTGGGCTTGCTCCACCAAATCAATGATCCGAGCCAGAGCGGTTTCACGACCAATCCGCTGCACCTCAACCATCAGGGTGGCTTCCAGATTGAGGCTGCCGGAACTGAGCTCAGCGCCTGGAGAAGCATCCAGCGGTAAGGGTTCACCCGTCAGGCTGGAAAGATCCACAGCCGAATGCCCCTCACGCACGATTCCATCCACCGGGACGCGGTCGCCGGCCAAAAGCTGAACACGCTCTCCTGGCCGAAGCGCCGAAACAGGCACCTCACGGATCGTGCCATCGTCCATCAACAGCCGCGCCACATCAGGCTGGAGAGCCGCTAAGTCCTGCAGCGCCCGGCCCGTGCGGCGGCGCGCCCGCTCTTCAAGAAAGCGGCCGAGCAACACAAAGCCCAGGAGCATGACCGGCTCGTTAAAGAAGCAGGGCCAACCCACCTGAGGCCAAGCCAAAGCGACCAAGCTCGCCAGGTAGGCACTTCCAACGCCCAGGCTCACCAGGGTGTCCATCGTCGGCACCCCCATGCGGGCGGCTCGCCATCCGGCGATGAGAATGGGTCGCCCAGGCCCCACCAAAGCAACCGTGGCCAAGCCGGCGTGAAAAGGGAGCGAACCAAGAGGTGGAACGTGGACGGTTCCGGCTTCAGCCAGATGCCCCACCACGGACAACACGAGCAGCACAAGCGCAACGATTAACTGACGCCACTGCTGCCACCACCCCCAACTGCGATCAGCCTCAACCGCTGCACCAAATGCATTGGTCTCACGAGGCTGGGCACGGAAACCTCGCGCCGTTAAAGCCTCAACAACACCATCAAGATCCGCAACGGCATCGTCTTCAAAACGAAGCCAAGCGCTGCGGGTTACCAGATTCACGCTGGCTTCACAGACCCCGGGTTGATCCAGAAGTGTGCGTTCGACCGAACGAACACAACCACCACACTTCATGCCATCCACGTCCAAAAGCATCGTGGGTGGTGAATTTGTGGCGCTAGCGGAATTTGTCACAACTGCAGAACGCATCAACGAACGCTAGGCAGGGCTGCTGATTGCAGTCAGGATGGGAACACACCTTTTTTGGCTTCCTGTGCCGCGCAGCAATCGAAACGACAACTTTATCGACAAAAGCTTCACGGTCATGGCCGATCTGATCGTGAAGCTACTGCCGATTAATGCCCGTGCCAAAGAAGCTTATGTGTACTACCGCGACGGCCTCTCCGCCCAGAACGACGGCGATTACGCCGAAGCCTTGGAAAACTACGAGGAAAGCCTGAAGCTGGAGGAGAACGCGATCGACCGGGGCGAGACCCTCAAAAACATCGCCATCATTTACATGAGCAATGGCGAGGAAGAGCGGGCGCTGGAGACCTACCAAAAGGCCTTGGATGAGAACCCCAAGCAACCGTCATGCCTGAAAAACATGGGTCTGATTTATGAAAAAAGAGGTCGTACAGCCGAGGAAGAGGGGCGTCGTGATGATGCCGATGGCTGGTTTGACCTGGCAGCTGACGTTTGGACCCAAGCCGTCAGGCTGAATCCTGGTGGCTATCTCGATATCGAGAACTGGCTGAAATCAACTGGCCGCAGCAACGTCGACGTGTACTTCTGAACCTCATGCTTGGTCGTCAGCAGGGTTAACGCCAAGGGCAAGAACCAGCGCTTCCGTGATCGAACCAGCTTGGTGCAGCTCCAAATCCACGCTGGCCTGCCCTTTGGCGAGTCCACAGCCTTTGGGAACCACGGCTCGTCTGAATCCAAGACGGACAGCCTCTTGCAAGCGCAACTCCAACTGCCCAACAGGCCTGAGCTGACCACCAAGGCCAAGTTCACCCAGCAGGACGGTCCCTGCCGGCAAGATGAGATCGCGATAACTCGCCACAACAGCTGCAGCCACGCCCAAATCAGCCGCAGGCTCCTCCACATCAAGACCACCCGCTACAGCTAGGTAGCAGTCGAAACGTGAGAGGGGCAGGCCCATGTGCTTTTCGAGCACCGCAAGGATCTGATGCAATCGATTCACGGCAATCCCTGTAGCCGTCCGTCTTGGACTCGCATAGCTCGTGGTGCTGACCAAGGCCTGAAGATCCACCACAAGAGGCCTGGTGCCCTCACAGGCCACGATCGTGGCGACACCGCTGGCCTCATCTCCACTCAGGAACAACTCACTCGGATTGTTGACCTCAACAAGACCTTGGCCCTGCATTTCGAACACACCCAGTTCATGGGTGGCACCAAAGCGATTTTTTACGGCACGCAGAAGTCGATGACTGGCAAAACGATCCCCCTCAAACGTGAGCACGGCGTCGACCAAGTGCTCTAGGACCTTCGGCCCTGCCAACATGCCCTCCTTGGTCACATGGCCGACAAGCAGCAAAGCTGTGTTCTGGCGCTTGGCCAATCGCTGCAGAGACGCGGCGCATTCCCTCACTTGAGCAACCGACCCTGGAGCACTCGACAGGTTGGCGTCATGCAGGGCCTGAATGCTGTCGATGATCGCCACATCGGGCCGCAGAGCCTCAAGCTCTTCCAACACCAACTCCAGGTCTGTCTCGGCAAGCAGTTGAAGCCCCTCGCTCTCTCCACCCAAACGCAACCAGCGCAACTTCACTTGCTGGGCTGATTCCTCAGCACTCACATACAAAACGGACAGCCGGTTCGCCATGACCGATGCGCTTTGCAGCAGCAGCGTGCTTTTGCCGATCCCTGGGTCACCCCCCACGAGCACGAGCGAGCCGGGGACGACGCCACCGCCCAAGACGCGATCCAATTCTGGATAACCGCTCTCAAGCCGCTGAATCGGGCGATCACCCAGATCAGACATGGCGGTGGAACGTCGCGCCACTGGAGCTGCTGCTGACTCGGCGGGCGCGCGTCTGCGCCGGCCGTCGGGTTTCGGAGCTGTTTGCTCAACCAAAGAATTCCAGCTGCCGCAACTGCTGCAGCGGCCAAAAAACTGTCGAGTCTGGGCACCACAGCTCTGGCAAACGAAGATTGAAGCGGGTCGGGACACGTCGAACTATGAAGAAAGTTGGCTTTCGGTGAAAAAACGGGGCCTCCGTCCACTTATCTGTAGCCAATACCTGTACGAAATAAGTTCGGATATGACGGCCACAGCCGCCAGCAAGGAAACGATTCTCGTTGTCGACGACGAGGCCAGTATTCGACGCATTCTGGAAACTCGTCTGTCGATGATTGGTTACAACGTTGTAACCGCCTGCGACGGCACTGAAGCTCTCGAAAGCTTTGAACAGTGCAATCCAGACCTGGTGGTCTTGGACGTGATGATGCCCAAGCTGGACGGCTACGGCGTCTGCCAAGAATTGCGCAAGGAGTCGGATGTTCCGATCGTGATGCTCACCGCCTTGGGTGACGTTGCAGACAGGATTACTGGCCTTGAGCTCGGTGCTGACGACTATGTCGTCAAACCGTTTAGTCCTAAAGAGCTAGAAGCAAGAATCCGCTGCGTTCTTCGCCGCGTTGAGAAAGAACAGGTGGCTGGCATCCCCAACTCTGGGGTGATTCAAGTCGCAGATCTCCGCATCGACACCAATAAGCGTCAGGTGTTCCGTGCGGATGAACGCATCCGCCTCACCGGAATGGAGTTCAGTCTCCTCGAACTGCTCGTGGGTCGCTCTGGTGAACCATTCAGCCGCGGTGAAATCTTGAAGGATGTGTGGGGATATACACCTGAGCGTCACGTGGACACGAGGGTCGTGGATGTTCACATCTCACGGCTTCGCTCCAAACTCGAAGACGATCCGGCCAATCCCGAGCTGATCCTTACGGCTCGGGGAACCGGTTACTTGTTCCAGCGCATCATCGATTCCGTTGCACCCGAAGGATCCTGAATTCAGCCCGGCCGACGAAGCCAGGAGCAAACCACGCCGATCGAAGGCGGTTAGAAGACTGGTGATTTGGTACCGGCGCAATAGCGCCGTGACCACCCTTGTTGATACCGCTACCACCTCTGCCAGCGCCGCGGGCAATGTGGCTGAATCGGTTGGATCGATGGCAGGGAGCGTCGTCACCAACGCCGGAAGCATGGCGGGACAGATGCTCCAACCGGTGATGGACCCCCTACGCCGCCTGCAAAGTTCAGAGGTCGGCGCTGACGGGCTGATCCATGAGCGTGATCGCCTTTGGGTCGCCGTGGATGGCATGGGTGGAGACCATTCCCCTGGGGAGATCCTGGACGGCTCTCTTCAAGCCATCGATCGGCTGCCCTTGCGGATTCGCTTTGTTGGCGAAACAAACCGTGTCCTGGAAGCTGCGGAGGCCTCTGGACTCACAGAACCGCTCAACAACGCCATCAATGCAGGGCACCTGGAGCTGATCCCCAGCGGCCCCTCCGTGGAAATGCACGAAGAAGCCACGGTTGTGCGCCGGAAGCGCGATGCCAGCATCAATGTCGCCATGGACCTGGTGAAGCGCGGAGACGCCTTGGCGATTTACTCCGCAGGAAATTCTGGTGCTGTGATGGCTTCGGCCATCTTTCGCCTCGGTCGATTAGCGGGTATCGATCGACCTGCCATTGGAGCTCTGTTTCCCACCAAAGACCCCGGCCAACCGGTGCTCGTGCTGGATGTAGGAGCCAACATGGACTGCAAGCCTGCCTATATGCATCAATTTGCGTTGCTCGGCAACATCTATTCGCGCGACGTTCTCCAAGTCGATCGCCCTCGAATTGGCTTGCTCAACATTGGCGAAGAAGAATGCAAAGGCAATGAACTCGCCCTACGCACCCACGAGTTACTGAAAGAGGAAACCCGTCTTCATTTCGCCGGAAATTGCGAAGGAAGAGATGTTTTATCCGGGGAATTTGATGTGGTGGTTTGCGATGGCTTTACGGGCAATGTGCTGCTGAAATTCCTTGAGTCCGTCGGCAGTGTTCTGCTCGGTGTGCTCAGGGCCGAATTACCGCGGGGACGCCGCGGCAAAGTTGGCTCAGCCTTCCTACGCAGCAATCTCAAACGCATCAAAAAACGGCTCGACCACGCGGAACACGGCGGCGCGCTTCTGCTTGGGGTGAATGGGATTTGCGTGATCGGTCATGGAAGCAGCAAAGCCCTATCTGTAGTGAGCGCTCTGCGCTTGGCACACTCCGCTGCAAGTCATGGTGTGATGGACGATCTCGCCGAACTCAGCAAGCCAGCACCGCTCAAAAGCTGAAGCCCCCTCGCTGGACTGTGATTGACTGACGCCACTCACAGCGCTTCCACATTGGCTGGATCTCCCCCACCCTTCCGTGGCATGGCTCTGGTCGCAAGTGGCAGCGCCCAGGCGAACCAAACCATCAGCAATGCTGACCTCAGCGAGCGGGTGCAGACCAGCGATGAATGGATTCGCACCCGCACCGGAATTCAGTCTCGGCGTGTCAGCACTCCGGATGAGTCGCTAAACGACCTGGCGATCCGTGCTGGGGCAAAGGCCCTGGAGATGGCCCACTGGGAGCCAGACACCCTCGACATGGTGTTATTGGCCACCTCCACCCCTGACGACCTCTTTGGATCAGCACCAAGGGTTCAGGCCGGATTGAAAGCGCACAATGCCGTGGCCTTTGACCTCACGGCGGCCTGCAGCGGCTTTCTATTCGCGCTCGTGACAGCCGCCCAGTATCTGCGCACTGGCGCCATGCAACGGGTGCTGGTGATCGGCGCCGACCAGTTGAGCCGATTTGTCGACTGGGACGACAGAAGCACCTGTGTGCTGTTTGGTGACGGGGCTGGCGCCGTTGCCCTCGAAGCCACTTCTGCAGAAGCGGACGGCTTGTTGGGTTTTCGGCTGCGCAGCGATGGCAGCCGCGGCCATTCCCTGACCTTGCCCCAGATCCCCACCAGTCTTCCCCTGGTCAACACCACGCGCCATCAATGCGGGGGCTATCTACCGATTCAGATGAATGGACAAGAGGTGTACAAATTTGCCGTGCGCGAAGTGCCAGCCATCCTCAAGGAGCTTCTAGAACAAACATCCACAACCCCAGAGCAGCTGGACTGGCTGCTGCTCCATCAAGCCAACCAGCGCATTTTGGATGCCGTGGCGGATCGATTTTCCATCCCTCACTCCAAGGTCTTGAGCAACTTGGCGAACTACGGCAACACCTCTGCCTCCACGATCCCGCTCATGCTTGATGAAGCTGTGCGCGACGGGCGCGTAGCCCCTGGTCACCTACTGGCCAGTAGTGGCTTTGGCGCTGGCCTCAGTTGGGGAGCCGCATTGTTGCGTTGGCAAGGTCCCGCTTAGGCTCCCAGCCATCTTTACCTGCCAACCGATGACGATCGCCTGGGTGTTCCCCGGACAGGGGTCTCAGAAGTCGGGCATGGCTGCGCCCGTGCTGACCCTTCCAGGAGCGGAAGAACGATTTGCACTCGCCTCCCGTCTGCTTGGCCGAGATTTGCTGGCGATCTGCCAAGGAGAACCCGATGGGGACGCTGATCCAGCCGATCTCAACGACACCAGCAACACGCAACCAGCGCTCTTCGTCGTTGAAAGCCTGATTGTGGATGAACTCCGCAGGCAAGAGCGCGAGCCCGCATTTGTCGCTGGCCATAGCCTCGGAGAACTGGTGGCCCTGTATGCCGCTGGTGTCTTTGATGTGACCACAGGCCTTGCGTTGATGCAGCGGCGCTCAGAGCTGATGGCAGCCGCTGAAGGCGGAGCGATGACTGCCGTCATCGGCTTTGACCGCGATCAGCTTGAAAGCCTTGTCAACAGCACGGCCGGCGTGGTGATCGCCAATGACAACAGCGCTGCGCAGGTGGTGATCTCAGGGACACCGGACGCTGTCAAAAGCGTGAGTGAGCAACTCACCTGCAAGCGCGCGATTCCCCTCGCCGTCTCCGGGGCCTTCCACTCGCCCCTGATGGCAGAAGCGGCTGCAGCCTTCAAGGACCATCTGGAGGGCCTGCCTTTCGAAGATGCTCGCGTCCCCGTGCTGAGCAATACCGATCCCACCCCCTGCAGCGACGCCGGTCAACTGAAGCAGCGCTTGTCTCAGCAAATGACCACGGGCGTTCGCTGGAGAGAAACCATGGAGTCGCTGAACTCAGCGGGAGTCGACACTTTGATCGAGATCGGGCCAGGGAAAGTGCTCAGTGGCTTGGCTAAAAGGTCCATGACGGGTGTCACAACTGCCCAGCTCTCGAGCTCCGCTGATTTGGGTCTCTAAAAAGCCATGTCTCGCCTTGTGCCGACCACGGACGACAGCTCGGCTGTTGTGACATCCATCACGCCTAAACCCAGCCTGGTCTACCAACTCGTTAGCTACTTGCTGGTTTTTCCTGTCTTTCGAGGACTCTTAAAAGGTCGCACGAGCGGCAACGCTTTGGTGCCCCTTCAGGGGCCATTGGTGGTGGTTGCGAATCATGGCTCCCATCTCGATCCACCGTTGCTTGGCCACGCCTTGGGCCGTCCTGTGGCCTTTATGGCCAAGGCAGAGCTCTTCCGGATTCCAATCTTGGGGGCCCTGATTCGGGCCTGCGGTGCGTATCCGGTGAAACGGGGTGCCAGTGATCGAGAGGCAATTCGTACAGCAACAGCTCGGCTGGAAGAAGGCTGGGCCATTGGTGTCTTTCTGGATGGCACCCGTCAAACGGACGGCCGCGTGAATGAACCAAGACCAGGCGCAGCCCTCCTTGCAGCGCGCAGCGGAGCCCCCCTTCTCCCGGTGGCCATCATCAATAGCCATCGCGCCCTAGGCGCGGGGAGAAGCTGGCCAAGACTCGTTCCTGTTGAACTTCGCATCGGAGAGCCAATCCCTGCTCCTACAGGACGCAGGAAGCCAGATCTAGAGGCCACCACCCGGGAGCTTCAGCAGCGCATCAACGCCTTGATCGATCAAGGCGTCGGGAAGCCTTGAGGCCAATTCCGTAGCGCCCAAGGCTTGAGGTCCCGACCTGTGATGACCCAAGTCAGCGCCCGAATGCCATCACCCAAACGCTTGCCCCACGTCTCCTCACGACAAGAGGGCTGACAGGCCACAGGCACTCCCGTTAAGCGAATCCCCCGGCTTCCTGCCACAAGCCGTCCCACGGTCATGGCGCGGGGCAAATGATCTTCACTCGTCACCAAATAAACGTGCCGCACACCGTCGCGTTTCAAGTCGTCGACCAAAGAGGTGAAGTTACTGAAGGTGTCTTTAGCTCTGTAATCCAGCAAGACACGGCCCTGATCCATCCCCGCATCCCTAACGAGCCACTGTGCGTACTCCGGATTGCTGCCACCACTGACAACCAGGGGCAAAGACAATTGCTGAGCCAAGCGCAGTCCCACCCTTTCGCGATCGAGGTCTCCGCCCAGCACGAGAATCCGTTGAGGAGGCTGCACGGTGGTGAGGGCCTGACGAAACGGCCTTAAGGGGCCTGCAGTGCTTGCCCACGCCAGAGCCGCAAGGATCACAAACGTGGAACGCCAGCCTCGGGCCATCAGACAGGTCCCACCGGAGACGTGGGGTAAATGGGCAGCACAAGCTCCCAGGGCCCTGGAGCGGCCTCCTGCTCCCAGTGACAACAACGCTGGAGCAGATGCTGCACATCCGACGCAACATCCAGCTCCATGCTGAGAGCTGGAGAGGGGTCCTCGTCCTCGCTGAGCAAACGAGGACGTTCCAGCTCTTCCACCGGAATGGAGCCAGAGAGTAGGCGGTAGCGACCCGCCACTCGACCACGACGGGGAAGGGTCTGCACGATCGAGAAGGGCTCCAAAGCCTGACTGGCCGGCAAGGCCACGGATAACCGTGGGGCCATCAAAGCGAAACTGCTCTCACCGTGCAAAGGGCACCCCAACTGCTGGGCCAGGGTGCGTGCCATGACCACGGTCAAGCGAGTTCCCGTGAACCCTCCAGGACCTGTGCTCACAGCCAAACGGCCAATCGAAGCCCATTCCGCTCTTGGGAGCAGCTCCTCAACAGCAGAAATCAAACCATTGGTGAGCTGACGTCCCATCGAGCGAGACAGGATGCGAGTCCCCCCAGCAGGGTTTTCAGCGTCGCAAACGGCAAGACCAAGGGTTTCGCTCGAACTATGCAAAGCCAACAGCCAACGGCTCATCGAGGCAACTCCTGCTCAGGGCGCAACCGCTGCCATCGTCCGTAATCAGCCTCAAAGCTCGTGCAAGCGCGCACATCCCATTCCACGCCAACACCACCCTCGTTCAGGTCATGAAGACTGATATGAATGCGAGGTTCTTCAGGACACACGTCAGGCTTGTCATTGAGATGAGCCACACCATGCTGCCGCTCCACCGCGTGATAGGCCTGACAACGATCCACCCAGCGGCAATCCACGCAGATGCACATGCACCCCACCTCTGCAGAGGACTCCATTCTGGAGGGGGATGCCGGCCAGATGGCAGGTCAACTCATGACACGGCTGCAGCCACAACGCTGGCCGATCCCTCTCGATCGCTTCCCCGCAGGAACAGTGCTGGTGGGCGGAGCCGTCCGTGACGGATTGCTTAACCGTTTAACGGAGCATCCAGATCTCGACATGGTGGTTCCGGACGATGCGCTGGAACTGGTCCAAAAACTCTCTCAAGAGTTTGGAGGCGCCTGTGTGGTGCTTGATCGAGACAGGGACATGGCCCGCCTGGTTCTAGGAAGTTGGACCATCGATCTTGCAAGACAGGACGGTGATGATCTCACCGCTGATCTATTGCGAAGGGACTATCGAATTAACGCCATTGCTCTCACCCTCACGACGGAACCAAAACTGTTGGATCCCAGCGGTGGACTTGCGGATCTACGCGATCAACGCATTGCTGCCGTTCACGAACAGAACCTGCTGGATGATCCCCTGCGGTTGCTGAGAGCTCCAAGACTGGCCGCCGAGCTCTCGATGAGGATCGACGAGGCAACACTCGAGATGATCGCGCGCCATCGTCAGCAATTGCCCAAGGTGGCACCAGAACGGATACAAGCGGAGCTGCTGAAGCTTGTTCAAGCCAACAATGCCGATCAAGCGATCAGCTTGCTGCACTCTTTGCAATTGATCGCGCCATGGTGTTCCGATCAATCGCCAAAAACGTTCAACACACGCGCTTTAACAACAGAAGAACAACAACTCGCCCTGCCGCTAGCGCGCTTAACGCAGTTACTGAGTGATCAAGGCTTGCGCGATTTGCGGTTTAGCCGGAAGCAAATCCAACGCTGCTTGCGACTGAGAACCTGGTGGTTGAGAGATCAACAACAAAGCGCTGACACCCTGGAAGAGCAGGAGCGCTTAAAACTGCATCAAGAGCTTGAAGAGGATCTCCCGGCCTTCACATTGGCCTGGCCGTTGGAGCGTCAAAAGGAATGGCTCAGTCGCTGGCGTGACCAGGAGGACACCCTGTTCCATCCCAGTGCACCCCTGAATGGTCGAGCGTTGCAGGCGGAACTTGGCTTGCGTCCAGGCCCCGAGCTGGGGGAGCTGATTCATCATCTTTGCCTTGAACGGGCCTTCGGGCGGATTGGCAGCGAAGCCGAAGCCATTCAGCGCGCACGCGACTGGATTAACAGGCCGCTGTGATTAACTGACTTGCCTTAACGACAGCGATCGGCCTGATAGGCAGTTTTCTTCTCTCTCTCCCCCCCCGTCTCATGAGCGTGCGTCTTTACATCGGCAACTTGCCGCAAACATTCGAAGCCAAAGAGTTGGAGACCCAACTCACCAGCGTGGGGGAGGGAATCCGCTTCAAAACCGTGCTCGATCGAGAAACGGGAGCCTGTCGTGGCTTTGGGTTCGCCAATGTTGACGACGAAAAAGTTGCCGATGCTTTGATCGAGCAATTCAACGGCAAGGACTTCAATGGCAACACCCTGCGCGTAGAACGCTCTGAACGACGAGAGAGCAACGCAGGTGGCGGAGCTGGTCGTCGAGGCGGTCCCGGCGGCCCTGGCAATGCCCCAGGCTCGGCCCGGAAAGCTGTCAACAAGGTGGTTCACAGCGACGCAAAAGCAGAATCAGCACCCGATCCTCGCTGGGCTGGAGAACTATCCAAACTCAAAGATTTGCTGGCAGACCAGAAGACATCAGTCTGAGTTTCTTGAGCTTTGTGATCACTTAGCGAGACTGAGCGATCACAAAGCATCTTGGAAGTTCAAGAGCTTTGCTCAATTTGCCAACGAAGGCACGGCGATTGAAAACATCATAATTATTGCGTTCAATCGCATCGAGAATCCCCCTATAAAGGCGAAGAGACGTCCAAACAGGCCAGCGCGCGTCTGCTGACAACCAGCGGACCCCAGCTTCCGAGCGAACGAACCATTCTCTGGCACGAGCCAGCTGAAACATCATCAGCTCAATCCAAGCCTCATTGATCTTTCCGGCCAAAAGATCATCTTCACTGACTCCAAAGTGGCGGAGATCTTCTTGCGGGAGATAGATACGACCTCGCGCACGATCTTCACCAACATCACGAAGAATGTTGGTGAGTTGATTCGCAATCCCCAGGGCAACGGCTGCGTCAGAAGGATCAGGACACTCACTCCATGGAGCTGAGGTGTAAGCCTCATCAACACCCATCACTCCCTGAGTCATCAAGCCAACGGTTCCCGCAACGCGATAGCAATAGAGCTTTAAATCTTCAAAAGTGGGGTAGCGGGTCCAAGACAGATCCATGCGCTGCCCTTCAATCATGTCTAAGTAAGGCTGAATATCCTGCGGATATCGCTGCAAAGTGTCGTGCATCACCGCATCCAAATTGTCTTCAACAGAGCCGTCGAAAAGTGCTCTGGTTTTTTCTTCCCAACGATCGAGTCGCTCGGCAAGCTCCTCGACCGGACGTAATTGAGCCTCCTCGCTATCCATGAGTTCATCGGTCCGTCGACACCAGACGTAAATGGCCCAAATTGCCCGCCTCTTCTCAAGCGGCAACAACAACGTGCCCAAATAAAACGTCTTTGCCCACTCGGCTGTCTCAGAACGACAAGCCTCGAAGGCTGCATCGAGATCCGAAGCTGCGAGGGTCATGACTCAGGCCGAGACCGGCTCGCTGACAGAAGAAGATGATGACAGCTGATCATGCTTGCGGTCTACAGCCTCAGCACAAAGTTTGCCGCTCAACACAGCACCCTCCATAGAAGCCAGATAGCGCTGCATCGTGTAATCACCTGCCAAAAAGAAGTTTTTGATGGGAGTCGTCTGATCAGGTCGAAGCTGCTGACAGCCAGGCGTCGTTTTGTAGACAGACAAAGGTGTTTTTACAACCTTTGACTTACGAAGCTTTGCAGGATTGTCAGTCCCAAAATGCATGGGGAACAATTTCTTAAGTTCGCCCATTGTTGCTTCAATAATATCCTCATCACTCCGGCCAATCCAATCCTTCGCAGGTGCAAAGACAAGCTCAAGCATTGAACGATCCGGGTCCTCATACTCCTTACACGCAATACTCATATCGGCATAAACACTCAGCAGAGGTGAACGGCTGAACAGCAAATGATCGATGTCCGTCAGCTTTCGATCAAACCAGAGATGAATATTGATCACCGGCACTCCGCGGAGACCATCCAACTTGCGAAAGACATCCATTTGTTGCCATGCCTCTGGTACCAGCAGCTTGAACGGATCCACAGGAAGTGCGCTCACGTAAGCATCAGCAACAAGATCAAAACTTTCCTTCCCCTTTACTCCTCCAATATGAAAAGCAGCAACGCTTCCATCAGCGTTGAGTTTAATCTCTCTCAATGGGCTATCCAGATGAACTTCACCGCCTAACGATTGGACATGTTCCACAATTGGGTCGCAAAGACGTTCTGGAGGTGCTCCATCGAGAAAAGCCATCCGAGAGCCATTTTTTTCCTGTAAAAAACGATTGAGAGCTGTTAGTAAGACCGTGGATGAAATTTCGTCAGGATCAATAAAATTCAAAGCCTTGCTCATGGCAATGAAGACTTCATCATTCACACGCTCAGGAATGTTGTGAAGCTTGAGCCACTCAGTCCATGAATATTTATCGCACTCTTCCACATAACCCTGCCCCCTCAGCATTGCTGGCACCAGGCCAAGACCAAAACTGATTTTTTCTGGCCAAGACAGCATGTCGTTGTTTCCCAAAATTGCCGCAACACCATTAATAGGTGCCGGTAAGTCTGGAAAATCAAAACGACTATAAGTACCAGGCTCCTCTGGCTGATTGAAAATCATCGAGTGGCTCTTCCATTGGAGCCTGTCCTCAATATTCAGTTCTTTGAACAACTGCAGCATGTTCGGATAGGCCCCGAAAAAGATATGCAAACCCGTTTCGTACCAGTCGCCGTCTTCATCCTTCCAAGCAGCAACTTTCCCGCCAAGCACGTCCCTGGCTTCCATGAGGATGGGGGTATGACCGGCGTCCGCCAGATATTTCGCACAGGAGAGACCCGCCAGACCTGCTCCCGCAATGGCGATACGCATGCTTCAAACCACAATTTGAAGACAACCTTAAAAGGATCACGGCCCGGTTCGCTTCCTAAAGTCTTCGACAACCGCAAGCGCGGTGTCCTTACGCAATACAAGCCCCATGGCCGACACCCTGCTGAAGAGCACCACTCGCCACGTGCGCCTATTCACAGCTCGAGTGGATGACGGGCGGCTCGTCCCAGACCCCCATCAGCTCACTCTCGACCTTGATCCAGACAATGAGTTCCTTTGGGATGAAAGCTGTGTTCAGACGGTTCAACAACGCTTCCGTGAGCTGGTTGCTGCCCATTCAGGACAGCCTCTGAACGATTACAACCTTCGCCGGATCGGCTCGGAACTAGAGGGAAGCATCCGCCAGCTCCTGCAGGCAGGCCAGCTGAGCTACAACCCTGATTGCCGGGTTCTGAACTACTCCATGGGCCTGCCCCGCACACCTGAACTGCTGTGAGCCGCTCCCCCTACGACCGTCCACGGGGCGGAAATCCCCGTCGTCCTGATGAGCGCAGAGGAGGTCGGTACAACCCTCCGCCACCGGGCAACAACGAGGGTGGAGATGGAGGCGGTCGTTTCAACACCACCAGAATTGCTGTCCTCGCTGGAGTTCTTGTGGTGGGGATCGGTATCGGCAGTGCCGTGACAAGCACCACCCAGGGAGATCAAGGCAACATCGCCAGCAGCCAGCAGTTGGATATGGCGGTGCCCGATCCAGAGTTCTGCAGGCAATGGGGAGCTAGCGCCTTTGTGATGGACATTGAGATGTACACCACACTCAACCCATCCAGCAGCTTCGTCACGCAGCCCACCCTCCAACCAGGCTGTGTGATTCGTCGAGAGAACTGGGCTGTATTACGCAAAGAAGGCGCCGTCACCGCAGCTCAGGAAAGGCAATGCAAACAAAGGATGAACACCTTTGCTTACATCGGATCCGTGCGGGACAAACCCGTTGTTCGCTGCGTCTACCAAACCGACATCACGCAGAACAAATTTCTCACCAAGGGAATCGCCGACGACACCGTGGGAATCACCCCAGAAGCTGATCAGTTTTAAGGCGCGTCAAGATCTGTGATCACGGGCTCTGGCCCTACAGCCGCAGGTCTTGGCTGACGCAAAGGACTATCGGCGCTGGCAAACACCGGCAAAACATCACACCGAAACGCCTCTGCCGCCCGTGAGCAGTAGCGAGCTGGGTGGGTGATCAGCCTTAATTGGCGCCGCACCTGAAGGCCCGCCACGGATGGCTTGTGCAAACTGCCTGCCGTGAGCTCCCTCTCAATCGAGACCACCGGCAGGAAAGCCGCACCCAAGCCTGATTGCACAGCATTTTTGATGGCCTCAAGGGAATTGAGCTCCATCTCAATCCGCAGTCTCTGCACATCCAAACCAGAACGCGCCAGCAGCTGATCCACCATCTTGCGCGTGGTGGACTGGGCATCTAAACAAACAAATCCCAAGCGATAGAGATCCTCCTTACTCAATTCAGGCAGGCGAGCCAGGGGGTGCTTCACCGGAAGCACCAGGGCCAATTCATCACTGGCGTAAGGAACCACCTGAAGCGACTCGTTCAACTCAGCGGGTAATTCGCCACCGATGATGGCGAGATCGATCTGGCCATTCGCCACGCTCCAACCGGTTCGTCTCGTGCTGTGAACATGCAGCTGCACGGCCACATCTGGGAATTTTTGCCGAAACAAACCAATCATTCGGGGCATCAGGTACGTCCCCGTGGTTTGGCTTGCACCCACCACGAGAGATCCCCCCTTCAGGTTGTGCAAGTCATCCAAAGCGCGACACGCTTCGTGGCATTGACTCAGAATTCGATCGCAATAGCTCAGCAGCAAGTGACCGGCTTCGGTGAGCTGAGCCTTGCGACCTCCACGATCAAACAAGGACACCTCAAGCTGCTTCTCCAGGTTCTGGATCTGCAAACTGACCGCTGGCTGCGTCACATAAAGACTGTCAGCAGCTTTTTTAAAGCTGCCTTCGCTGACGATGGCGCGGAGAATCCGCAGCTGATCCAGTGTGAAAGGCAGATCGGCCATATGCGACAGCCGACCCGGCAGGGATAGCTCCAAGATTTTATAGGGAAGGAACCCACCGCCCGGCAGAATTACCCTCCATGCAGCAACTCTTTGGATGAGCTCTTAGGCGGCGGAAGGCATCACTCCAGCGTGGTGATGCTGGTGCTGCTTTTGGTCTTCGCTGTGATTCACAGCGGTGGGGCTGCCCTTCGCACGCGCGCTGAAGCCAAAATTGGGGCCAGGGCCTGGCGCTTGCTATTCGCTGCCTTGAGTATTCCTTCCGCGATTGTCGTCATCGGCTATTTCCTTGCCCATCGCTATGACGGCATAAGGCTCTGGAATCTTCAAGGCGTGGAGGGCTTAGTGCCCGTGATCTGGGTGCTCACAGCCATTAGTTTTCTGTTCCTTTATCCAGCCACATACAACCTGCTGGAAATCCCCGCTGTCCTGAAACCGCAAGTGCGTCTCTACGCCAGCGGCATCATACGGATTAGCCGTCACCCTCAAGCCGTTGGCCAGGTTCTCTGGTGCTTTAGCCATGCCCTATGGATCGGCAGCAGCTTCATGGTCGTGACCTGCATCGGCCTGATCGGACATCACCTGTTCGCTGTTTGGCATGGAGATCGACGCTTACAAGCTCGATTCGGTGACGACTTCGTAAAGCTGAAACAAAGCACATCCGTGCTGCCTTTCGCCGCTGTCCTTGATGGACGTCAGACCCTGATTTGGAGCGAATTGCTGCGGCCAGCACAACTCGGCATCGCGATCGCGGTGGGGGTTTTCTGGTGGGCCCATCGCTTCATTTCATTGGGAGGCATCGCATTCCTTCACTCACCTCTTGAAGGGCTTTTGAGCTGAGCTGCCTACACTCAAATCACTCTGCTTCACTCGGATGCCGTCGGCTGCCGATTTTGCCTGGCTGATCCCAGTGCTCCCCCTCGTTGGGGCATTGATCACAGGTCTTGGTCTGATTAGCTTCAATCGCACCATTAACCGGCTCAAAAAACCGGTGGCCTTGCTGCTGATCAGCTGCATTGGAGCTGCAGCGGTCATTAGTTATGCCGTTCTGTTTGAACAGTTGGGTGGAGCGCCCCCCGTTGAGCATCTGTTCATCTGGGCGAGTGCTGGAGATTTCAGTCTTCCGATGGGGTACGTGGTCGACCCGCTGGCAGCAGTGATGCTCGCCTTGGTGACCACGGTGGCGCTGCTGGTGATGATTTATTCCCACGGCTACATGGCCCACGACAAGGGCTATGTGCGCTTTTTCACCTACCTCGCCATCTTCAGCAGTTCCATGTTGGGGCTCGTGGTGAGCCCCAACCTTCTGGAAATTTATGTGTTCTGGGAGCTGGTGGGGATGGCCTCCTACCTCTTGGTGGGCTTCTGGTACGACCGTGAAGGCGCTGCTCACGCCGCCCAAAAAGCATTCGTCGTCAATCGCGTTGGCGACTTCGGTCTCCTGCTCGGCATCCTCGGGCTTTATTGGGCCACTGGAAGCTTCGGATTCCAGGGCATTGCCGATGGCTTATCTGCAGCCGTCAGCAGTGGTGTCGTGCCTGGATGGGCTGCACTCGCGCTCTGCCTGTTTGTCTTTATGGGGCCAATGGCGAAGTCGGCCCAATTCCCACTCCACGTGTGGTTGCCTGATGCCATGGAGGGGCCCACACCGATCTCTGCTTTGATCCACGCGGCCACCATGGTCGCCGCAGGCGTTTTCCTCGTCGCCAGGCTGGAACCCCTCTACAGCCAATTCCCAGCTGTAGGCACTTTTATCGCCGTCATTGGAACGATCACCTGTTTCTTGGGAGCCTCCATCGCTCTCACGCAGATGGATCTCAAGAAAGGGCTTGCTTACAGCACCGTTTCGCAGCTGGGTTACATGATGCTGGCCATGGGGTGCGGCGCTCCCGTTGCTGGCATGTTCCACCTGGTGACCCATGCCTTCTTCAAGGCGATGTTGTTCCTTGGATCTGGATCTGTGATCCATGCCATGGAAGATGTGGTGGGTCACGAACCTGTCCTCGCCCAAGACATGCGGCTGATGGGTGGACTGCGCAAAAAGATGCCGATCACGGCCATCACTTTTTTAATCGGGTGTGTTGCCATTAGTGGCATCCCACCCCTGGCTGGCTTCTGGAGCAAGGATGAGATTCTTGGCCAGGCCTTCAACAGTTTCCCGCTGCTCTGGGCTGTTGGCTTCGCGACTGCGGGCATGACCGCCTTTTACATGTTCCGCCTTTACTTCCTGACCTTCGAAGGGGAGTTCCGGGGGAATAACTCTGCTCTGCAGCAGGAGCTCATGGCTGCCGCAGGGAAACAAGTCGAGGAGGGTCACGATCACCACGCAGCCGGCAGTGTCCACGAGTCACCCTGGTCCATGACCCTTCCCCTAGCGGTTCTCGCCGTGCCCTCAGCCCTAATCGGCCTGCTCGGCACCCCCTGGAATAGCCGTTTTGCTGGGCTGCTGAATCCCGAAGAGGCTGCGGAAATGGCCGAACACTTCAGCTGGGGAGACTTCCTTCCGCTCGCCGGAGCGTCCGTTGCGATTTCCGTCACCGGACTCACGGTGGCCGTTCTCGCCTACGCCCTGCGCAAGATCGACCTCGGCGAACTGGTGGCAGCTCGCTTCCCAACCATCAATGCCTTTTTGGCGAACAAGTGGTACTTAGATGCCATCAACGAGAAATTATTTGTACGCAGTAGTCGCAAGCTGGCCCGCGAAGTCCTGGAAGTGGATGCAAAGGTTGTGGATGGTGTGGTGAATCTCACCGGTTTGCTCACCCTTGGCAGTGGCGAAGGCCTCAAATACTTCGAAACGGGTCGAGCCCAGTTCTATGCCCTGATCGTGTTCGGTGGAGTGATTGCCATGGTGGTTCTCTTCGGCGCTCTGGGCTGAGCGATTCGTTGATTTCCAACCTTCAGGAGTGGGGGTTATGTGTGTCAACGCCTATCGAGTGGATGCGCATTCGCCCAAGATTTCTACACTGCCAAAAGTGGTGAAAGACCTGTCCCGTGCTCGAATTTGCCGTAAGTGCACCCTTTGATCCGGCATTCGACATCTCAAGCGGTATCGTTCCGGCCACTTTCCCGTGGTTGAGCCTTTCGATCCTGTTTCCCATCGTTGGGGCCTTCATTGTTCCCTTCGTGCCAGACGATGGAGATGGCAAACAGGTTCGCTGGTTTGCACTCGGAATTGCCCTCACCACCTTCCTCATTACAGCGGCGGCCTATCTCACGGGATATGACCCCAGTTACAGCGGACTCCAACTATCGGAACGGGTGAGCTGGCTGCCCAATCTCGGGCTCACTTGGGCTGTTGGGGCCGACGGCCTCTCCATGCCGCTGATCCTGCTAACGAGCTTCATCACAGCCTTGGCGGTTTTGGCCGCCTGGCCCGTGACGTTTAAGCCCAAGCTGTTCTTCTTCCTGATCCTGGCGATGGATGGCGGACAAATTGCCGTCTTCGCTGTTCAAGACATGCTTCTGTTCTTCCTCGCCTGGGAACTGGAGCTCCTTCCGGTGTATCTCTTGCTGGCCATCTGGGGAGGGAAAAAACGTCAATACGCGGCCACCAAGTTCATTCTCTACACAGCTGGCAGCTCTCTGTTCATCCTCTTGGCAGCCCTTGCCATGGGCTTTTTTGGAGGGGGCGTGCCCAACTTTGAATACAGCGTTCTTGCCCAAAAGGGTTTCAGCACTGGATTTGAGTTGCTCTGTTATGCGGGGTTATTGATTGCCTTCGGGGTGAAATTACCGATTGTTCCCCTCCACACCTGGCTTCCTGATGCCCATGGTGAGGCCACGGCACCTGTTCACATGTTGCTGGCAGGCATTTTGCTCAAGATGGGGGGCTATGCCTTGATGCGCTTTAACGCCGAAATCCTTCCCGTCGCGCATGCCCAATTCGCGCCCCTCCTGGTGGTGCTGGGAGTCGTGAACATCATCTATGCGGCGCTCACCTCCTTCGCTCAACGCAATCTCAAACGCAAGATCGCTTACAGCTCCATCAGCCATATGGGTTTCGTGCTCATCGGCATTGGCAGCTTCAGCGAGCTGGGGACAAGTGGAGCCATGCTCCAAATGATTAGTCATGGATTGATCGGCGCCAGTCTGTTCTTCCTCGTGGGTGCCACCTACGACCGCACTCACACACTTCAGTTGGATGAGATGGGGGGCATTGGCCAAAAAATGCGGATCATGTTTGCCCTGTGGACTGTTTGCTGCCTCGCCTCCCTTGCCCTGCCTGGGATGAGCGGATTTGTGAGCGAACTGATGGTCTTCACAGGCTTTGCCACCGATGAGGCCTACACCCTCAGCTTCCGAATCGTGATTGATGGCCTGGCTGCCATCGGCGTGATCCTGACTCCGATCTATTTGCTGTCGATGTTGAGAGAGATCTTCTTTGGGAAAGAAAACAGAGAACTCGTTTCTCACTCCAATCTTGTGGACGCTGAGCCCAGGGAGGTTTACATCATCGGTTGCCTGCTCGTTCCAATCATTGGCATCGGGCTCTATCCAAAGCTGATGACCGACAGCTACAGCAACACGATCTCAGCTCTTGTAAGGCGTGATGTTGACGCCATGGAGAGGGTCACACGACCCACAGCGCCTCTCATCCGCAGCAGTTCCCTTGTGCCAGCGCTCTTCTCGGCACCAAAACTGACACAAGCGTCCCAGCCCGTCTCGTAAAGATCTTCGTCCTTTCTCTGGAAATGCGATTCAGAGTCTGAATCGCTCCTTAATTTTCAGACGCCTGTCGCACACTCTGTTCGCCATGCGTCAGATCAATTTCAGTTTAATTTTCATCTTCGGCCTCGGCACGGTGTTTTTCACCTTGGAGAACACCAGCCCCACCACGGTGAATGTTTTGCCATGGATGCACTACACCTTGCCTCTGGCCGCTCTGCTGCTCTTAGCAGCGGGGATCGGAGCTGCTGCTGCCTGGCTTTTTGCAAGCTGGAGCGGAATGCTCAATACGGTGGAGCGATTGGGCAAAGCCACTGAATTCGAAGCTCAGCAGGTTCGCATTCAAGAATTAGAAACCGACCTCGATCGCTACCGCTCAACGGTGCAGACCCAGTTAGGACTGCTGCCATCAGGCAACAGCGACTCGGCCTCAACCACAAACGCGAATCCCACCGTCGACATCGATTCCAATTCCTAAAGAGGAAAGGCTTAACGGGAAGAAGGAAGCGAATCTCCTGTGGGGACTGGCGTCCCCCGGATTGGGCCGATACCTTGCCATCAGATTGAGGTTGTTTTTGTCTGATGCTGGCCTGACCTCAAAAGCGGATGCCGGCGCCCGTCTTGCGATCCGTCTTCTCCAGGATGCCGCCCAAAGCGGCACGCTTGATCCTTGGGATGTCGACGTCATCTCAGTGGTAGACGGATTTTTAGATCAACTCAGACAACGCATCGACATTCCCCGACAGGTTGCTGCTCAGCTGGGCCAACAGGGAGGAAGCTACGAACGTGATTTGGCAGAAAGCAGCGAAGCCTTTCTTGCTGCTTCCGTGCTGGTGGGGCTCAAGGCGGAGGTGCTTGAAGCCAGCACCCTCCCACCAGACCCGGTTGTGGAAGACGCCTTTGACCCCGACTTCATGGAACAGGGTTGGCTGGATCCCCGCTTCAATTTGCCGCGCCATCCTGAACGCCACCTCTTAAGACGCCCTGTGGCTCCACCTCCCCTGAGGAGGCCGGTCACGCTTGGGGAACTGATCGAACAACTAGAGACCATTGCCGAGCAACTAGAGACAGACGAACTGGACATGCGCCGGCGTCAGCGCCAGAAGCGCTTTAGCAATCGAGAGGCGATTGCCCAGGTCGCAGCCTTGGCCCATCGGGAAAAACTTCCTGAAACCACTGCCGCCTTGGGAGTTTTCTTGAAAGAATGGGAGCAGGCCTTGCACTGGGTTGATTTTGAGCTTCTTGTCAGCCGTTGGGCAGAGGCGGCGGCTCCCGACCTCGACACAGACCGCGTTGGAGTGTTCTGGGCCCTTTTGTTTCTGTCTTCTCAGAGTCAGGTCGAGCTAGAGCAAGTGGGCTCGCTGCACGCACCCATTCGTTTAAAGCGTCTGCTCCTTGCCGGCGAAATCACTCAGTTGCCGATCACCAGTCTGGAAGTGCCAGATATCACGCCGACCTTGCCTGCGATTGCCGCCTAATCACCCTCTTATGTTGATGACTACGTTTTCAAGCTTGGTACGTCAATGAAGGCCATGATCCTGGCCGCAGGCAAGGGAACCCGGGTGCAGCCGATCACGCATGTGATCCCGAAACCCATGATTCCGATCCTGCAGAAACCGGTGATGGAGTTCCTGCTGGAGCTGCTCAAAGAGCATGGTTTCACTGAGGTCATGGTCAACGTGTCTCATTTGGCCGAGGAAATCGAAAACTATTTCCGAGATGGTCAGCGTTTTGGTGTCGAAATCGCTTACAGCTTCGAGGGAAGCATTCAGGACGGCGAATTGATCGGAGACGCCCTGGGTTCTGCGGGCGGTCTCAAAAAAATCCAAGATTTTCAGACCTTTTTTGACGACACCTTTGTGGTGTTGTGTGGTGATGCCCTCATCGACCTCGACCTCACCGAGGCCGTCAGACGTCACCGCGCCAAAGGCGCACTGGCCAGTCTTGTCACCAAAACGGTCCCCAAAGACCAGGTGAGCAGCTATGGCGTTGTGGTGAGTGATGACGATGGCAAAATCCAAGCCTTTCAAGAGAAACCCAGTGTTGAGGAAGCGTTAAGCGACACGATCAACACCGGCATCTATCTCTTCGAGCCTGAGATTTTCGAGCACATTCCCTCCGGAAAATCCTTCGACATCGGGGCCGATCTCTTTCCCACTTTGGTGAAGCAAGGAGCTCCGTTTTATGCCCTCCCCATGGATTTTGAATGGGTCGACATCGGCAAAGTGCCTGATTACTGGCAAGCCATTCGCAGCGTTCTCCAAGGAGAAGTTCGTCAAGTTGGCGTTCCTGGGAAAGAGGTCAAGCCTGGTGTGTTTACGGGCCTGAATGTGGCGGCCAATTGGGACAAAATCAACGTTGAAGGCCCGGTCTATGTCGGCGGAATGACCAAAATTGAGGATGGTGCCACCTTGATCGGTCCCACGATGATTGGACCAAGCTGCTACATCTGCGAAGGTGCAACCATCGATAACTCGATCATTTTTGATTACTCAAGGATCGGGGCGGGCGTTCAATTGGTGGAAAAACTCGTGTTTGGCCGCTATTGCGTTGACAAGGAAGGCGATCACATCGATCTCCAGGAAGCTTCACTCGATTGGTTGATTACGGATGCCCGTCGCCAGGATTTGGTGGAGCCCTCTCCTCAACAGAAAGCGATGGCAGAACTCCTGGGCACCGATCTCACCCAGGCAAGCTGACGGCAGCCTGTTTCAAAATCGCTGGGATGCGTTCTTCCGCTTTGATCGCCATCAGATGAACGCCTTGAGCCACTCCTAGGTATCGCTGAACCTGTTCAGCAGCAATTTGAATGCCTTCTGCCGCCGGGTCCGCCGCGGCCTCCAAGCGGGCGATCAGACTGTCGGGAATACAAGCACCAGGCACCATCCGATTGATAAACGCTGCATTGCGCGCCGACTTCAACAAGAACACACCCGCTAGCACTGGAAGCTCCATGGGCTCTGCGATCTCACGGCAAAACCGTTCCAACACAGCAGCATCCATCACCATCTGCGTCTGAACAAAACGCGCTCCTGCGGCTTTTTTTCGCTCCATCCGTCGCACCAAGCCTGACCAACTTGCACATTGGGGATCTGCCGCCGCTCCAGCGAAGATGTCGGTAGGACCATCGGCAAGCTCACCCTTAACCGGATCATCTCCGCGATTGAAGGCCGTGACCTGCTGCAGCAAGCGCACAGATTCCAGTTCATTCACGGGACGGGCCTTGGGCTGATCACCAGCACGAACAGGATCCCCGGTGAGGCAAAGAAGATTACGGATCCCCAGCGCATGGGCACCCAACAGATCCGCTTGAATCGCAATGCGATTGCGATCGCGACAGGCCATCTGCAGCACGGGCTCGATGCCTTTGTCCAGAAGGAGGCGAGCCACAGCAAGACTGCTCATCCGCATGACGGCACGACTGCCATCCGTGACATTGACAGCATGAACAAACCCCTTGAGGGCCCTTGCCATCTCGAGAGCATGGGATGGGTCTCCACCTCGTGGAGGCATCACTTCAGCCGTAATGGTGACGGCTCCAGCCTCGAGGCTGCTTTGCAGCGCTGAACGCAAACGAATGATCGCTACTGAAAACCACTATGGAAGATCAGGTTCTCCATACCTGCTTAAGATGCAAACCATGGTCCAAGAAGAATGGCCATCGGTGAGGAGCCCTGTTCAATGACTGTTTCCCTCTCCAGCCGTGAAATAGAGATCATCGAACTGGTAGCCGAGGGGCTGACCAATCAAGAGATCGCTGAACGACTGACGATCAGCAAGCGTACGGTCGACAATCACGTGAGCAATGTGTTCACAAAAACCGGCTCAAAAAATCGCGTGGCTTTGTTGAACTGGGCGATGGATCACGGAAAAATTTGCCGAGATGGCTTCAATTGCTGCACCCTTCCCCCTGATGCCTCCGACGCGTCCTGATCGGAAGAGGGACAGGGATTGGGATATCCGTTAAGGAGCAGCTCGCCAAAGAAAGTCCAAACAAACTGGCATAAGCGAGGCAGGCTTCACGATCCAATCCTGTGAAACGCAGGATCCCATCAGAGTCATATAGACCGAGCATGCCGTCTCCCCTTGCGAACCATGCTCCAAATCTAAAGGAAATCAAAAGAATTTTTAGGTTTTCAGCCGATATTCGTCAATCCAATCCTGAGGCCAGGTAGCAAAAGGCTGATAAGCCAGTGCTGCATTGCTCCAGCGCGGATCCCCTGTGATCTCAACACCACACCAGTCGGGGATCGTTAAGGGGCTATCGGGGGCCTCAAGCTCAACCTCAGCAAGAATTAACGGTGAATTGCTGCCTTCAAAGCAATCAACGACCCAATCCCCCCCTCCCTGCTGAAGGGAATAGCGCGTTTTCGTGACGCGATGGGGCGCAAGTGCCCAAAGCTCTTCCGCATCCGTTGCGGGAATGTCGTACTCGAATTCATGGCGAGCAATCCCGGCAGCAGGGGCCTTCAAGGTCAGCCATGCCTTGCCATCGGCGCGCAACCGCATGCGAACGGTGAATCCATCGGGCGAGGCGGACAGATACCCCTGTCGCAGCGCTTGGGGGGGACCCGCCACAAGACGCCATCCGGGATGGGTCACCAGGAATCGCCGTTCAATCTCCAGGGCCATCTCAGTTTGAGGAGGGAGCACTATCCAGCAAACTTCCCGCCCAGTGAAGTTTGCGTGACAACGTTCGGTAATAGGACGGACTTTGATCCAGCTGGACCATCAACGCGTGATGGGCAGCCTGCTGAATCACGCAGCATTCACCTGGGCCAAAAACCTCTCCAGCCGCCCCATCTTTCCAAAGTTTCACCTGACGACTGGCATCACCCAGAGGCCAAATCACAACCCTGGAGCGAGGAGGCAGCACCACGGTGCGACTTGACAAACTCATCGGACAAATCGGACTGACAACAATCGCATCGATCCCTGGATGCAAAATCGGGCCACCAGCAGCCATCGCATAACCCGTTGATCCCGTAGGCGAGGCCAAAATCAAGCCATCTCCTCGAACTTGATCCACAACCTCTCCATCGATCTCCATTTCAAGAATGCAGGTTGGAGACAAATCTTCGTGATAGGGCTTGAGGTAGAGGTCATTCAGTGCCCAGTGAATCTCCTGATCGTCAGGAAGACCATCGTCTGCTCCAGAGGTCTCCTCATCCTCAGAACCATGCAGATCCCCCATGCGCTGGATCACCGCCTGCAACATCATGCGCCGCTCCAAGGCAAAACGATCCTCCAGCACGCGCTCCCAGAGCCCTTCACTCCGAAGCAAACCGGGATCATGCGTGAGAAAGCCAAGATGGCCTCCTACGTTGAAACTCAAAATCGGGACATCCAGAACGGCGAGATGTCGGGCAGCACCGAGCACGGTTCCGTCACCACCAAGCACCACCGCCAAATCCGGTAGCCGAGGCTCAGAGGCCAGCAAACCGGGGAACGGGTCTGCCGTCAGGCCACTCATCGCCAAGACGCAGGTCACGCCAATCGTCTCAAGCTCATCGGCGCAACGACGCGCCTCTTTGAGCGCCAGTGGGCTATCTGCGCGATAAATCAGCCAGACCCGTTGAAGGCGCATAACAGCGTGACGTCTTTACCAGCGCAAAAGATTGAAGCGCTCCATGTCCACAGTGACTCTGTTCCTGTACAGCGACAACAAGATCGCCAAACCGACAGCAGCCTCAGCTGCAGCAACGGTGATCACAAACACTGAGAACACCTGGCCACGAATCAGTTGGCCATCGACGTAGGAAGAAAAGGCCATCAGGTTGATGTTCACTGCATTGAGCATCAACTCAATGCTCATCAACACGCGAACAGCATTTCGGCTGTTAATAAGACCCCAGACTCCCGTACAAAACAGGACTGCTGCCAAGAGCAGATAGGCTTGGAGAGGAACAGAACCAGAAAGCAGCTCAGAGAGCATCACAAGAAAGGAGAAAGAGTTCAGGCACGAGGCTGGTCGGTCAATAAAGGAGTGCGAGCCTTTTCTATTAGGCCCTGATCGACCTCTTCGCCAGTGACAGGATCTACAGATTGAACGTCACGACGGGCCAGAACAATGGCCCCAATCATGGCCATCAACAATAAAACAGATGCCAACTCAAAAGGCAGCAAGTAGTCGGTGAACAGATGTTCACCGATGCGAACGGTGGCATCCTCTCCAAGCGGCATTGGGCCCTTGGCCCAGGGCGTGGTGACCACAACACGGGTCAAGAGTGCAAACAGGCCAACACACACACCACCCGAGAGAAGACGGCGTATGGGGAGTCCGGGGATCGGAGCCAGATCCTCCTTTTTGTTCACCAGCATGATCGCGAACAGGATCAAAACGTTGACGGCACCCACATACACCAGGACCTGGGCCGCCGCCACAAAACTGGCGTTAAGCAGGAGGTAGAGACCTGCCACTGCCAAAAACACACCGCCTAGGAGGAAGGCTGAATAGACAATGTTGCTCAAGAGCACCACGCCGAGGGCTCCCAGGACGATGACGGCACTCAGAGCCAAAAAACAAATGAGCTGCGTTGACGCGGCGATCGTCATCCTGCGCTCTCCTCCTCGTTGGAAGCTGAAGAAGATGATTCTCTCCCATCCTCGGCAGCCTTCCTGGATCCAGCGGCCTTGAGCTCCTCAAGGATTTGCTCAGGAAGCTTGCCCGCTCGGGAGCGATCAGGAGAAACGCCATGGGGCTGAACTTCCCCAGCGGGCAAATACACCAGTTCCCGCAACGGCTGGACCGATGGATCTGTCGTCACACTGGTTGGCAGGCGACCTAAGGCAACGTTGTCGTAATTCAGGCTATGGCGATCGAAGGCTGCCAATTCATATTCTTCGGTCATCGACAAGCAATTGGTGGGGCAGTACTCCACGCAGTTGCCGCAAAAAATACAAACCCCAAAATCAATCGAATAATTGCGTAGCTCTTTTTTCTTCGTCTCCTTGTTCATCACCCAATCCACCACGGGAAGATTGATGGGACAGACGCGCACACACACCTCACAGGCGATGCACTTGTCGAATTCGTAATGAATCCGTCCTCGATACCGCTCCGACGGGATCAGCTTCTCGTAGGGGTACTGCACCGTGACCGGACGGCGCTTCATGTGGTCGAAGGTGACCGACAGGCCTTGCGTGAGATTACGGGCCGCATCCACTGCATCCCTGGTGTAATCACCAACCTGTTTAAGGAAGCCGAACATGGTTTGGAATCGGGGAAGGGAACGATCGAGGAATCAAAACCCGGCTTTCATGATGCCGCCGGGGGAGGGGAAGTGACGAGATCAGCCGCCAAAAGCAACCGGAAAGGCCAGCTTGAGGGCTGCTGTGACCAGGAGGTTGACCAGGGCCAAAGGCAACAGGAATTTCCAGCCAAGATCCAACAGCTGATCGATCCTGACCCGTGGAGTGGTCCAACGCAAAAGAATCGCGATGAAGACCAACAGATAGGCCTTCAAAACCGTCATCACAATGCCCACGGTGCCTGTGATCAACTGCACCAAAGGCGCATCAATCGGCTGGTTTAACCAAGAAGCCAGCCATTCAACGGGGATCGGGAAGCCCCAACCACCTAGATAGAGGATGGAAACAAGGAGAGCAGAGAGAACCAGATTGATGTAACTGCCCAGGTAGAAGAGGGCAAATTTCATCCCTGAGTATTCGGTCTGATAGCCAGCAACTAGCTCTTCCTCAGCTTCTGGGAGGTCAAAAGGCAGACGCTCACACTCCGCAAGCGCACAAATCCAGAAAATCAGGAAGCCAACCGGCTGACGCCAGATGTTCCAACTCAGAACACCAGCCCCCGTTTGTTGGTTAACGATATCGACAGTGCTTAAGGAGTTGCTCATCATCACGACGGCCAGGACGGCCAACGCGAGCGGAATCTCATAACTGATCGATTGGGCTGCCGCACGAAGACCTCCCAACAACGAATATTTATTGTTTGAGGCGTAGCCACTCATCAGAAGACCAATGGGCTGAACGCTGCTCAGCGAGATCCAAAGGAAAATGCCAACGCCCACATCGCTGATCAACAGGTTCTGACCGAAGGGCACGATCAACCAAGACAAAATGACCGGCACCACCACCAGCACAGGGCCGAGGGTGAAAAGAATGCTGTCCGCTCGGTCCGGAATGATGTCTTCCTTGACGAGCAGCTTGAGCCCATCGGCAAGAGGCTGAAGAACACCGAGGGCTCCGGCGTACTCAGGCCCAACCCTTTGCTGCACGGCTGCAGAAATCTTTCGTTCCAGCCACACCGTGACCAGAACACCCACAACAGCGGCCACAAGGACCAGCAACATCGGGAAGGGAAGCCAGAGCATGCGAGCAGCCTGGGCCGAGAGCCCAAACCCCTCCAGGGCCTGACTAAAGCTCTGCTCAAGGTCAAGACCCGGGCTCACCAGAGCCGGCGCGGTGGTGGCGAGGGAAGTCACCATGGTCAGAGAACAGATTGATGCAACTTAAGCGCCCGCGGCATTCACCCGCTCGTCTGCAGGGACCCAATGACGCATGGATGTGCCGGTATAAATCTGAGAAGGGCGAAAAATTCGATTGGCGCCGAGCTGCTCCCTCCAATGTGCCAACCACCCGGCCACCCGGGAAATCGCAAACACCGGGGTGAACAGATCTCTTGGAATCCCAAGTTTCCTGTACACAAGCCCTGAATAAAAATCAACGTTGGGATAAATCCCCTTGGGGCCGAGTCGAACCGCGGCAGCCGTTTCAAGGGCATGGGCCACGTCATAAAGATCGTCGTGACCAAATCGAGCAAACAACTCCTCAGCCAAGGACTGAAGGATCACGGCACGCGGATCTTTCACTTTGTACTCGCGATGGCCAAAACCCATCACTTTGCGTTTGCTCGCCACGGCTGACTCGAGGTAGGAGTCGGCCTGTTCCGGAGTACCAATCTCCTCCAACATCGCCAGAACATCTTCGTTAGCGCCTCCATGGAGAGGGCCCGCCAGCGTTCCGACCGCCGATGCCACGACGGCATAGGGGTCGGTCAGCGTGCTCGCCGTCACCCTGGCGCTGAACGTACTGGCATTGAGGCTGTGCTCAGCGTGGAGGATCAAACAGCGATCAAAGATTCGAGAGGCCAGGGGATCGGGCTCTTGCTCCGTGAGCATGTACAGAAAGTTGGCGGAGTAAGCCAGGTCGTCGCGGGGCTGGATTGGATCCTGGCCTTTTCGGATCAACTGGAAGGCCGCCACCATGGTTGGAATCTTGGCAATCAGCCTGACAACAGCGTCATAGATGTATTGCGGATCATCGATGGCCCGGCGGGAATAGAAGAGACCCAAGGAAGCCGCGCTCGATTGCAGCGCATCCATCGGATGCCCGTTGGCGGGGAAGCACTTCATCATGTCGCGCACCCGAAAGCTGACTCGGCGATGCATCTGCACTTCGTGCTCAAAATCACGAAATTGCTGCGGTGTAGGCAGTTCACCCCAGATCAACAGATAGGTGGTCTCCAGGAAACTGCTGTGGACCGCAAGGTCATCGAGGGAGTAGCCCCGATAGGAGAGACGCCCCTGGAGGCCGTCAATGTCGCAAATCGAAGATTGGGTGGCGGGGACGCCCTCCAGACCAGGCCTGAACACCAACCCCGTGCGTTCATGCCGGATTTCGGTACCGCCGGTCTGACTCACCACCACCCACAACAACAACTTCTCATCGCAACTTAAACGCAGCCCGGCAATAACAGACGTGGGCTTAGCAACCCCTGCAGCTGCGCAAGGCCACGGGGATCTTGATGGGAGGGGTCCCAATGAAGATGGCAAAGCCCCGCTTTACGCAGCCTCAGGCCAGCGGATGGCGCTCCGATCAACGCTGCCGCAAGCCGACTCAAATCAGGCTCATGCCCCACCAGCAAACACGAGCCTTGCAAGCGCTCGACCAAGGGCCATGAATCCCCGCCGGGCTCAAGACAACGAGCGAGCTCAACCGCAGGAGCCATCCCGCTTTTTACGGCCAGCTCAGCGGTTTCACGCGCTCGGCGATAAGGGCTGCTGTACAAGCGGTCAGAGATCAATCCGAGATCGCGCAGACGGCAACAGACCTTGAACGTACGCTCGCGGCCCAAAGGGGTCAGAGGGCGATCCGAATCATCCGTACCTTGATGGCGCTCAACCGCGATGCCATGCCGCAACAGCAATAGGTCAACCAAACCGCAGCTGGGCACGGAGACGCAAGCGGTGAGAGCCTGCTTGACCAGCTCCCTCCTCACCAGATCCCTCCTCTTGATCGGTCCCAACCGCCAAAGCAAGCTCCTGCACCGCCGGGAGTAGGGGTCGGCCGGCCACCGACTGAATCAAGCTCCAGGGCCGCCACTTTTGGAGCTGAGCGCGGCTGGGCTCCGTCGCCAAGGCCAACTGCTGTGCCAGAGGCGCCGCCCCATCGTCTTGCAAGGCCCGTAGTTGATCCAAGCGCGGCTCAAGGGCGGAGTGATCCTGACGCGTTGTCAGAGCATCCAGGGTCTGCCCCCACCAGTCTTGACCAGATTCACGCTCCAAGGCCACCGCAAGCTGGGCCTGTAGAGAGGCTTCACCCCGCTGCCGCTGCCGGGCTAGCCGGGTCCATACCTCAAGGGCCGATCCATCAGACGGCAGGGCTGAGCGCACGAGCCCCTTGACTTGGAGGTCCGCATCCACAGCCTCCAAACCAGGCTGATCACTGGATGTTCCCAATAGCCATCCCTCTTCACCCTGCTTCCAAAGCAGGGGGCCCGCATCCAACCCCACCACAGCGGAAGCCCCCTCGGCTCCCAGGGTTTGGAGAGTCTCCTCAAGAACAGGCGCTAACCATTGAGCGACGGGGTCCTGATCATGAGGACTTAGGAGCCCTGCAGGATCCGAGAGCAAAGCCAGGGCAGAGGCTGATCCACCGGCTGAACGCATCAAGGATTGCGACTGCAGGCCGCCAGTCCCTGAACCTCCAAGCGGCTCACGAAAACGCAACACAGCATCCAGATCGAGAGCAGTCCCTTTGGGTTCCAGTGCTGCAACCAGACCAACCAGGTCGTCGTCATTAGAAATTGAGCGCGGTATTCCAAGCCACGTCGCCATCGCGACAGGATCAGCCGTTAGCAGCGCCGCACCCCGACCAAGCTGCTGCAAATCAGCCACGAGAGCTTCGTCTCCAAGCTGGTGCAAAGCATCCAGTTGAGACACATCCAAAGACTGCTCCAGCACTCCACGACCGGAGGCAATTAAGAGCAGGTCATCGTCGATCAAGGCTGTAGCGATGGGCTGTGGGTCTTGACCGAGCAGCGCTCCGCGGCCGCTGATCACCCCCATTCCCCGGTAACGACTGATTTGCAGATCGGTGCCCGCCAAGCTGCGCGTTTGCCAAAAGCGTTGCAGGAAACGCTTGGCCCCGTCTTGATCAAGGCTGGTGAGAGCGAGCACCCAACCCGCAGGAGCATCGGAGACGGGCGCAAACAAGGACAAACTGACCTGGGGACCGATCCAATCCGCGAGTTCTCCCACAAAATCCAAGCCCGCTAGAGCAAAGGCTCCATCCCGCAATTGCTGGGTGCTGTCCCGCGCTTGGCGTCGGCGTGACACCGGAGCCACGGCCTGGGCATAGGCAGGCATGCGCCCAGGATCAGCAAGCCAATGCAAACTCAGGGACGCATTTCTCGGAACGAACCGAGCGGCTCGTGGCAAGACGAGGGGTTGCCCGACAATCTTGAGGGGACTCTGCTGAGCCATCGCCCACCACAGGCCCAATGCGGTGGTTAGCAGCAACACCACCGTTGCAGCGACAGCTAAAAGGAAGGAACGCGCCTTCATGAAGCAGCAGGCGTGGGTATGGCCTCATCTTTGTTCATGATGAATCCCATGACACCCTCTTCACCCCAATCGATCAGCGCCAAAGACCTTCACGCGTGGCTAGCGAGCGGCAGTGCCCTTCAGCTCGTTGATGTTCGCGAGCACTCCGAACTGGAGATCGCTCCCTTCCCCGGGCAGGTGGAACATTTGCCGCTAAGTGAATCAAATCTATGGCTTTCCGATCTGACCGCAAGGCTGACCACCAGCAAACCCATCGTGGTCATTTGTCACGCCGGGATCCGTAGCCGAAATTTTGGCTGCTGGCTCTTAGAGCAAGGACCGGATTATGAGGTATGGAACCTAGAAGGCGGCATTCATGCCTGGAGTGTGGACGTCGACCCGAGCGTTCCCCGGTACTGAGCAGCGGTTCATGACAACGCCACCAATCCAAGGGGAAACCTCCGTACGATCACAGCGCTGATTGTGTGCCTGTGCAGCCGCTGCCCCGCCGACAACAGGAGGTGCTCAGGGCCACAGTGCACCACTACGTAGACACCATTGAGCCAGTGGGGAGCCGAACCCTGGTTCAGAGGTTCGATCTGCAAGCCAGTGCTGCCACCGTGCGTTCAGCCATGGGGGCTTTGGAGCAGCGGGGTCTTCTCACCCAACCACATACATCTGCCGGACGGGTTCCAAGCCCCAGTGGATACAGGCATTACGTGGATTGTCTGCTTCCGAAGCCCGGAACAATCGCCCAACATCTCGATCAGGAGTTAACCCAACTCAGCCTTCGCTGGGCAGCGCTTGATGATCTGCTCCAAAACATGGCGAGAAGGCTCACCGATTTCACGGGACTGATGAGCCTGATCACGCACCCCAGCCAAGGGCAACCCGCACTGGAAGCGATCCGACTGGTGCGCAGCGAGGAGCGCTTGCTGGTGATGTTGGTGAAGAATTCCAGCCAAGCCAGTCACCTCAATCTTCGGCTGCCCTACGGCAGTGAGCACCAAATCGAAGCGATGGATCAATGGGCGCGTCGGCAGCTCGACGGCAACGGCCGTTTGAATTGGAATGCACTGCCAAGAGAATTGCAGGCCTGCGGCAGAGCCCTCCGCGATGCCATTGACAGCCATCAGACCTTGCAAACCACCCAAGAAACCAAGGCTCTCTTTCATGGCGTGTCTCGGCTCGTCGCCGAGCCCGAATTCAGCCAAAGCGCCAAGCTCAGACCACTCCTTGAATTGATGGATCAGAGTCCTGCAGCCCTAACCCTCTCCGCTTCCGGTCCTGGATATGGCGTCTGGATCGGCCAAGAACATCCCGAACAGGCTTTGCACCACTGCTCAGTGGTTCAAGCCACCTGCACAAGCTCCACAGACGGCGTGGGGCATGTGGCGCTTGTGGGGCCAATGCGCATGGCCTACGCCACAGCACTCGCTGCCGTTAAGAGTGCCGCCCATCATCTCGAGAATCTTCTGAACTGACATGGCGTTCCAAGGAAGACCCCTGCCCCCCCCGGTCGCCATCGTCCTCGGACTCAGCATCGGGGGGGCTTTGTTTGCCATTTGGAGCGGTGTCAACCTGACAACGAACCAGGAGCCGTTTGAGCCCGCGCCGAACACCTCGATTGCCTCCAACGAGGCAGAACGAAGCGTTGCGAGCGAGAACCTTGATTCACTTCTCAACGAAGAACCCCGCCCTTGGTTGCTGGCACAGTCCCTTCCCCTGAAAGGCCCCTCCGGGCATATCGGAGAGCGCTTCGCCCTAGGTATCGACACTGTTCTACGAGAGTTGAATAACCGTGGTGGCATCGCCGGACGCCCCGTCAAGGTTTGGCGGATCGATGATGGCTATGAGCCAGAAAATACGCTGCGTAATACCCGCTTTTTTGCGGCCGAGCCTGATGTTTTGGCCCTCTTCGGCTTTTTTGGCACACCCACGAGCAAAGCGGCCCTACCGATTGCCAAGACGGCGGGACTCACCCTTGTTGCTCCTCTCACAGGTGCTAGCGCCCTACGGGCACAAGGTCAGACAGGGGTGTTGCACTTCCGAGCCAGCTATGCGGAAGAAGCTCGGCGGATCGTCAATCACCTCGTCAACGACGGCTTCGTCAGAATTGCAGTGGCGTATCAGAACGACGCCTATGGAAAAGACGTGCTTGCCAGCACAGTGGAGGCCCTGAAAAAGCACAATCTCAGCGCTGTCAGCACAGCGGCCCTACCACGAAACTCCATTGAAACAAAGCAAGCCGCCGACACGATTATCAAATCAAAGCCCGATGCCCTCATCGTGATCTCACTGAGCAAAACGATGGCCTCGTTGGTGAACAACCTGCATCGAAATGGCAGCCGCCCGCAATTAATGACCATCTCTCCAACAGGAACCAAAGCGCTGTTTCGGGATCTACCGCAAGCAGCCGCCTTTGGCGTTGGTGTCACACAAGTTGTGCCCTTCCCTTGGGATGCACGGCACCCAGATGTCGCGAGCTACCAACGACTCCTACGTCAGCAGCAGCAGGATGGTGAAGTTGATTTCGATTTCTACAGCCTCGAAGGCTTCATGGCAGCGCAATGGCTCGTTGAGGCGATGGAATCGATTGCTCCAGATATCAACCGGGATCGACTCGTCGATGAACTGAGACGCACCACTCCAGGATTACATCGCAGTATCGATTTGGTCTTCCTTGGCAGCGATCCCTGGGAACCCTAAAAAGGTTGTTAGATCAACAACCAGCTAGCTATTGACAACAAAACCATAACGATAAGAGAAATAGGAGGCCAAAATTGCTCATAAAAATGAATACGTCCCAAAATCAAATCTCGACGCTCATTGGTCTCCAGACCCGCTCGTCTCTTGAGACTCTCAAGATAGAGAACGAGCGCAAAACTAACGATTGAAAGGATGTAAGCAATCGCATAAATCGAGTCTAGAAACGAAAGATAAGGGAGGCTTGGCAGCTCTGATCGATATCCGTCTTGCAAAAAGATCAGCGTTAACAGAACGGCGATCGGGATCTCAACACGAAACTCTGTCAGCACCCGGGTAATCAAAACAATCGAGGCCATCACCACAACCAGGGGCTGAATCAAAGTCCAGAATGCAGACCAAGAAGACTTTTGATAAGACACATCAAAAATAAGCTGGCTGTATTCCTCATCCACAGCGCTAACGCCAAGTCCCGAGGCAAAGTGATGCCGAAATTCCCCAAAAGACCAGCCGCGCGTGAGCCAGCCAAAGAGATCAGAATACTGACCAATCCCGCTATCCCTTAAATCAGGAATCAAGCGAAGACTTTGATAGGTCAGATCACCAACAGGATCATCAGCTTCAAGAACAACAGGGAGACTCACTGAATTAAAAGGAAACCTCCGCAAGTCCAAGTTATCAATGTAAAAATCCCCTGTGTACAACATCCCTTGCCCAAAAGTGCCGTCTTCAAATTCACGGACGTTCCGCAAAGGCGTGATTACAGATGTTTCCGGATTGATATCATTTTCAAGTCCAATTACCTCGGAAATAGCCAAGCCTCTTTCTTCCAAGTAATCCTGGAAAGGCTTTCCCCAACGCATCCAGATATATCCCTTGCTGGAAAAGCTAGGAACTTCCAGATCCAGACTGAAGTTATTCGCGACGTAAATACCTGCATAGACCTTGTATTTTGCCGCTTCCAGAAGTTCCGAATCACGCAGAACTTCCGCCCCCTTTAATGGCCTGCCACGAGCCGCAGCATCAGGCGCTTCATTACGAATGTGAGGAGTACTCGTGAGCCGAAGCAATTCTCGAGAACTGATCACATCTAAATTTTCTCTACCAAGAAATTGAACCAGAAAAATCCCAGAGATTACAATCACCAGGACGAGGAGAAAGTCCCAAAAGTTTAATCTGATGCGCAACATCTTGGGATACTTCAACAATCGCTGAAGCACAGTCTTCAAAGCTGACTTCCAAGTTTTTCCGCCACGGTATTCACATCTTTATCACCACGACCAGAACAATTGATCACAATTTCGCTGCCGCTGGGAAGCGTGGGGCACAACATTTCCAGCCAAGCAAACGCATGGGCGGTTTCCAAAGCGGGAATGATTCCCTCCAACTCACTCACAAGCCGTAAAGCGGAGAGCGCCTCATCGTCCGTCACGGCAGCGTATTCAGCGCGGCCGATATCCCGCAGATAACTGTGCTCTGGCCCCACACCGGGATAATCAAGACCAGCACTGATGGAATGCGCTTCCTGCACTTGGCCGTCCTGATCTTGAAGAAGCAGGCTCATCGCCCCATGCAGCACCCCCACTCGGCCCTCCGTAATCGTGGCGGCATGACGTCCAGTTTCCACTCCATCACCAGCGGCCTCAACGCCAATCAGACGAACAGAGGTGTCTTGCACAAACGGATGGAAGAGCCCCATCGCATTGGAACCTCCACCCACACATGCCAACAACACATCAGGAAGCCGCCCAAACGACTCCATGCACTGCTCCCGGGCTTCATTGCCTATCACGGCATGGAAGTCACGCACCAACATCGGATAGGGGTGGGGACCAGCCACGGATCCAAGGATGTAGTGGGTGGTTTCCACATTGGTCACCCAATCTCGGATGGCTTCGCTCGTCGCGTCCTTCAAGGTGGCGGTTCCTGCCGTGACCGGCTGAACGGTGGCTCCCAATAAGCGCATCCGGAACACATTCAGCGCCTGACGGCGCATGTCTTCAGCCCCCATGTAGACCACGCACTCCAGGCCGAAACGAGCGCAGACCGTTGCGGTGGCCACGCCATGCTGACCGGCACCGGTTTCAGCAATGATTCGCTTCTTGCCCATACGCAAGGCCAACAACGCCTGACCAAGGGCATTGTTGATTTTGTGGGCACCCGTGTGGTTGAGATCTTCGCGCTTCAACCAGATGCGTGGACCCCCATCGGAACGGCGATAGTGAGCGGTGAGACGCTCCGCTTCGTAGAGGGGTGTGGCTCGCCCTACATAGGATTTCAGCAGCCGGTTGAGCTCAGTCGTGAAGGCTGAATCCTTCCACGCTTCAGCCGCCGCTTGTTCAAGCTCAGCAAGCGCTGGCATCAGCGTTTCGGGAACGTACTGCCCTCCATAACGACCAAACCGACCGTGAGCTTCAGGCCGAACCGAAGGCGTCAGGCTGGCTGGATCTGGGGTGCTGGCAGTCGGCAGAGTGCTTGTCACAGGTCTGGCATGCCGCTGAAACGGCTTCTTGCGGTAATTCAGCGTAAACAGGCAATTACACGATGTCGTGGATCACAGGCCTCAATACGCAGATCTCGAAACCCTGCCTGCAGGAGAGCGGCGCCCATATCGAGGCCGAAATAGTCCTCGATGTAGGGCTCGGTGCTCTTCAGCAGGGTCGCAACGGCGGCTGGCAGGCGTTGCAACACCGATGAAGCTGGATCCTGATCCACCATCAGCAACACGCCCCCAGGCTTCAGAAGACGCGCTGCTTCTTGCAACACCTCACGGGTGGCGCTTTGAGGCAGCTCGTGGCAAACGAACTGAAGGCTGATGAAATCAATGCTCTCACTCGCCAAAGCGGTGTGTTCGGCAGCGGCATGGCGCCACTCACTGATCAAGCTGTCGCGATCTCTGACCCTTGCCACAGCCAGCATCTCTGGAGAGAGATCCAAACCGATCAGCCGTGGCCTGTTCAGACCACGTTGATCGGCCCGAGCGTTCAACCAACGGGCAAGCGCCTGGGTGCTGACGCCAACGGAACAACCCAGATCCAAAACCTCGCGGGTGGAATCGCTGAGAAGCGTTTCCACCACGGCATGGATCGCATCGCGGAGTCGCGTCTGAGCCTGGAGCGGCTCCAGCGCTTCCTTTGGCCAAATTCGCAGGGCCATCGCATCGGTGGCTTGCTCAGCCTCCGCTGCCGCCTGCCAGCAGAGGTTGCCCTGCTCATAGGCATGGAAACGCGCTTGGTAGTAGGCGGGAGGAACCAGTCCCTCGGTGCGACTCTCGGCCAGAAGGGGAGCGGCCGCCTCCCACAATTCCGACCGTCGCTTCCGCCAAGGAATGCCGTTGCGCTCAGCCGTTCGGATGATCAGCTGTCGTGCCTGAAAAAACAGGGGGCGACGCAACAGGCGAATGCCAATCAACCGTTCAATCCAGCGGCCGAGCCCCCGACTGGAATCAGCCCATTGGGGAGCGGGAGCAGACCCACTCATGGTGAGAAACGGCAGGATAGGAACGGATGCGAATAGCTCATGCGCAAAGGAGGCTGGCAAGAATTCAGCAGTGCTGACAGTCTGCAACGCCCAACTGGACCATCAGCAGGCGTCACACCCAAAAATGAGCAGGTGGTTCGCGTGCAGCCCACCCGCGGAGGGAAAGGGGGCAAAACCGTCACGGTGATCCGAGGTCTTGAGTTAGATCCGGATGGCTTGAAGTCCCTCCTCAAAAAGTTAAAAACGCGCATTAGCAGTGGCGGCACCGCAAAGAATGGCGTGATCGAGTTGCAGGGGGATCAGGTTGAGCTCAGTCTCGAATTGCTTAAAAAAGAGGGCTACAAACCCAAGAGAGCTGGAGGCTGAGACCTCAGCGGCTTCATGCCGAAATTGTGCCGAGATTGTGTAGTCGTCGTTTACGACGGGTGACAATGCCATCTTTCGCATCCCGTTCATGGCCGCCGCCGACAACACAAAATCAACCAACATCGTTTGGCACCAGGCATCGGTTGATCGCGACACTCGCGCTGAACAACGGGGCCACGGCAGCTCAATCCTCTGGTTCACGGGCTTAAGCGGGGCTGGCAAAAGCACCTTGGCCAATGCCGTGAACGCTGCTTTGTTTGAACGTGGACTGGCGACTTACGTCTTGGACGGCGACAACGTTCGCCACGGCCTCTGCAAGGACTTGGGCTTTTCCGACGCCGACCGAGAAGAGAACATCCGGCGCATCGGCGAGGTGGCGAAGCTGTTCCTCGATGCGGGCGTGATCGTGCTGACGGCGTTTGTGTCTCCTTTTCGGGCTGACCGCGACAAAGCAAGAGCTCTTGTGAACGCAGGAGACTTCATCGAGATCCACTGCGCAGCCGATCTAAGCGTTTGCGAAGAACGTGACACCAAGGGGCTCTATGCCAAAGCACGAGCGGGGGAAATCAAAGAATTCACCGGGATCTCCAGCCCCTATGAAGCACCGGAACAGCCTGAACTCAATATCAACACCGGCAACAGCAGCCTGGACAGCTGCGTAGACCAGGTGATCCATTATCTGGTTGAGCAAAAGATCATTCCTGCGCAGAGCTGATCGCTTTTGAAGGCAGATCAAAGCCCTGACGATCAGCCCAGGCACCGATCAGGGTTTTGATGCAACTCGCCACTGGCACGGCAAGCAACAGGCCCAGAAGCTCTCCAAAACCGAACAAAGCGCCCGCTCGTGCACCAAGCGGGAGAGCAATCAGCAGCCAAGCCGGCTGCAAGCCAACAATGCTCCCCATCAAGCGTGGCTGGATCACCTGATCCACAACCTGACCGACGCCAATCGCAGCCGCCAAGATGGCTAAGCCCATTCCAGGATCTTGCACGGCCAACAAAACACTCACCGCAACGATGGTGAAAGCACTGGCGTAGGGGATCAACGTTGTTATGCCAATCAAAACAGCAAACAACACGCCATAAGGAATCTTCAGCAAGGTGAACACCGCAATCTGACCAGCGCTCAAAATCAAAGCGAGCACGACCTGACCGGCGAAATAGCCCCGAAAGGTGCGCGTGATGGTTGCCACCACCAGCTCACGCCACTCCTGCGGCAACCAACGCACCAACCCTGCCGTAATGGATTCGCCTCCAATCAGAAAAAACACCGCCAGCACCAGGACGATGACCGTGTTGATCGTGGTGCCGAGGGTCGCCCCAAGAAGGCTGAGCAACTGTTGACTGAACTGGCTCGCTAAACGACTGGCACGCGTCAAAACATCGCTGCTCAGATCTCCGAATTCACTTGGTAATCCACGGGCCATCGCCCATTCCTGGAGACGGCCGATCAACCCTTGGGAGGCTTCAAGCCAACCTGGCAAGGCATTGATCAATTGCGCGAGTTGGTCAATCAAAAGGGGCACCAATGTGATGCCTGAGATCACCAAAATTCCTACGGCCAGCAAAAACACCAGGGAAATCGCAAGCCAACCCGGAAGCCCCCGGGCACGAAGCCAGCGGGAAGGAATGCTGAGGAGGAAGGCGATCAGGGCCGCGGTCAAAAACAAACCCGGAAAGGGCGCCAGCGGCACAAGCAACTGACGCAACACAAATAAGTTGAGCGTTAACAGAGGTAGGGCAAGTCCCCAACGCATCCAGGCAGGACCGAACATCAAACGTTCCGTTGAGATTGAATTGTGAAACTGACCACGACCAAGGGTGTGTGATCAGCTACTCGACATGGAATCCAGATACGCGTCAGCACCGAGATTTTTTAGGCGGGCATCCTTGGCAACCACCATGTCGTGGAGTTGCTGGCGGTAAGCCTCAAGTCGTTCAGAGAGGGCCGAATCACTGATCGCCAGAATCTGAGCAGCCAGCAAACCAGCGTTTAAACCGCCGCCAATCGCCACCGTGGCCACAGGGATACCACCAGGCATCTGAACAATGGAGTGCAGGGAGTCGACCCCGGAGAGCGCGCGACTCTTCACAGGAACGCCGATGACGGGAAGCGTGGTGAGCGAGGCCACCATGCCTGGGAGGTGGGCAGCACCGCCGGCACCAGCAACGATCACCTGAAATCCCAGCGATTTTGCATGCCTTGCAAAGTCCACCATTTCCAGGGGAGTGCGATGGGCCGAAAGCACACGCACCTCAACGTTGACACCCAGTTCTTCAAGGACCGAAACCGCTGGCTTCAGGGTCGGCAAATCAGAATCACTTCCCATGATCACTGCAACACGGGACGTCGCGACGATTGTGGGCTCCGATGGCTTGGACATAGCAAGCTTGCAGCGAGACTGCCATCGTCCCGCACTGGCTTCAGAGGACCCTTCCCCATGCGCCGGATCACACACGTCTGTCTGCCCCAAAGCACGAGCAAGGACGGGCACTTACAGCAGTGGTGGCTGCAACTCGATCAAGAAAACCGCATTGTGGATCGAGGATTGATGCCTGAGGGGACGGCCCTAGCCGGTGAAAGCTGGGGCGGAGACGTGCTCAGCCCGATGGCTGTAGACCTCCAGATCAATGGGGGTTTGGGACTGCCATTCCCAGAGCTGACCGATGCTGCGTTGCCACAACTCCTGCAGCTCCTCGATCAGCTCTGGCGCGATGGCGTGGAAGCGATCAGTCCCACTCTTGTGACCTGCGGCGTCGAGCCCTTGCGTCAAGCTCTCACCGTGCTCAGGCAGGCGCGTGCCGCTCACCAGCCCTTGCGCTGCAAGCTGCTTGGTGCCCACTTGGAAGGACCTTTTCTGGCCGAGGCAAGACGGGGAGCCCATCCACGCCAACACCTCGCCAGTCCCACCATGGACGAACTCAAGGCACGCATCAGCGGCTTTGAGCAAGAGATTGCCCTGGTCACGCTGGCACCTGAACGCGATGGCGCCGCGGTCTTGATCGAACACCTGTGTGGCCTGGGCATTCGCGTGGCCCTTGGTCACAGCACTGCGGATGCAACCACGGCCAACGAGGCCTTTAACAAAGGCATGACGATGTTGACCCACAGCTTCAATGCGATGCAGGGGTTGCATCACCGCAATCCCGGGCCGATCGGAGCTGCCTGCCTACGGGATGACGTTGCACTCGGCCTGATTGCTGATGGGGTTCACGTGGACCCCATGATGGCGGTGCTCTTGCAGCGGCTGGCGGGCGATCAACTCGTGCTGGTCAGCGATGCACTCGCCCCCTACGGACTCGAAGACGGAGTGCACCATTGGGATGAGCGTGCGCTTCTGGTGAAGAACGGCACCTGCCGGCTTGAGGATGGAACCCTTGCGGGCGTGACCTTGCCGTTGCTTGAGGGAGTGAAGCGGCTGGCGCGCTGGAGCGCCCAGCCAAGTGCTTCCATCTATGCCGCAACCGTTGCACCCAGGAAGGTCCTGAATTCCCAAGCAACGTTCCAGCTGCTGGGACGACCTCTGAACGAGCTGTTGCGCTGGCATTGGGATGCCGAAACCAACAACCTCAGCTGGCAACACGCTGACTAAGCTTTCGCGATCCTCCCCTCTGATGCCATGTCACCCGAGTCCCTGCTGGACGACACGCAGGCTGAAAAGAAAGAGGTGAAGGGATACTTCGAAACCACAGGGTTCGAGCGCTGGAATCGCATCTACAGCGAAAGTGATGATGTCAACAAGGTGCAGCGCAACATTCGCATCGGCCACCAAAAGACCGTGGATGAGGTGTTGAGCTGGATCAAGCAAAGTGGCGAGCTCAGTGACGTGAGCTTCTGTGATGCCGGCTGCGGCGTTGGCAGCCTCAGCCTGCCGCTAGCAGAAATGGGTGCTGGATCCATCCACGCCAGCGACATCTCTGAAGCGATGGCGCAGGAAGCGCAGCGCCGCGCAGAAGAGGCGGGCTTGACCATGCGCAAGCTCCATTTCTTCGCCAGTGATCTCGAAAGTCTTAGCGGCTCCTTTCACACCGTCTGCTGCCTGGATGTGTTCATTCACTATCCACAACCAGCTGCGGAGGAGATGGTGCGCCACCTCTGCAGCCTCACCGAGCAGAGGCTGATCGTGAGCTTTGCTCCCTACACCCCTTTGTTGGCATTGCTCAAAAGCATCGGCCAACTATTTCCTGGCCCAAGCAAAACCACCCGCGCGTACACCCTGAAAGAAACAGGAATTGTGCAAGCGGCTGAATCCTGTGGATTCAAGTTGATTCGTCGCAGTTTGAATAAAGCACCTTTTTACTTCTCGCGTCTTGTGGAATTCCAAAAGAGCTGAACTCAGTCAACGGATTTCACTCAGTTCGCATCACTTCAGTGGTTGATCGTCGCTTCAACGCTCAGCATTGTCTTCATCTCTCAACCGCTTGGGCGGCTGAGCACGGAGTGTTAGCTGCGTAGTGGGCGGCCAACACAAACCCTCCAAGCGCCAAGCGTGCAAGTGATACCCACCATCACCTGGTGTTGCTGTTGCAGACAGCCCCTGATCAGTTTGATACAAGGGATCTCCCAACAAGGGACAGCCCAGTTGGGCGAGATGGATGCGGATCTGATGGGGGCGGCCTGTATGAATCCGCACTTCCAAGAGATCTCCCGTTCGCCTTCGCTCCCTCAATTGCACTGCAGAGTGAGCCGATAAGCGCTTCCGCAATCGCTCCGGCGTTGTTGGCTCTGGCCCCCAAATCCAACCGAGCAATGGATGCTGCCGTTCGACAACATCGGTTTGGATGACAAGCGTCTCACCGTACTGAAGGCTCTCCAAACGAGGCGTCAAGGCCAGGTACGTTTTTTGGCGATCGCCTTCAGGGCGAAATTGCTTCGACAAGGCGGCCCGGGTTTCGGGCCGACGGGCACAAACCTGAAGGCCAGACGTGAACCGTCCGAGGCGATGAATCGGCTTTGGCACCAAGGACTCTCCAACAGAGCGGCTCCTCCGCTCCAGCAAGGACGTAAGGGTGTGGGCCAGAAAGCCGCCACCTGGCATCACCGGCAATCCTGAGGGCTTATTCACGACCAGCAGGTCACCGTCATCGTGAATGACCTCCCATTGATCAGGAACCGCAGCCTCCACCCAGGGAGGGCGCTGCCAACGAATCCAATCACCAGTTTTCACCTCAACGTCATCGGGACAAGCCAAACCATTCAGGCTGATTTCCCCGCTCGCCAAGCGCTCCTGCCAGGTCGCTGCACAGGAATGGCGATAACGCTGTGCCAGAACATCGCTCAATCGAAAAGACCGTTCCCCTGCTCGAACTCGATCGCAGTACGTCCAGCCGTTGTTCAACGCCGCCGGCAGCCATCCCGCCGGCTCAGCCATCAGTTCACAAGGTGATGTTGGAGGGCATAACGCACAAGCTCCGTGCGGCTGGAAGTTTCCGTTTTGATAAAGAGCCGGCTCACGTATTTCTCCACATTGCGAATCGAGGTCTCGAGCTGCCGCGCGATCTCTTTGTTCATTAGGCCCTCAGCGACAAGCTGCAACACGCTGGCCTCCCTGGGCGTGAAATTGTGTTGAACAGGGTCCTGATTGGGGAGAGCGTCGGCCTGGGCGAGAAGCGAGCGAATCTCCGTGATCTGCTTAGCCATCTGACCCATATCGGTGTCAGCGAACCGGGCTGCTTCCTGCAACAACCGCTGCTGCCGCTGGGCAACATTTCGGACCCTCGCGACGAGTTCATCTGGATCAAAGGGTTTGGGGATGTAGTCATCCACGCCGGCGAGATAGCCCTGCGTGCGATCCGCCGTCATCCCTTTGGCGGTGAGAAAAATCACGGGTGTTCCGCCCAAGCGCTCGTCTTCGCGAAGCTTGCGAAGCAAGCCATAGCCATCAAGGCGAGGCATCATCACGTCGCTGATGACGAGATCGGGCAGCATTTGTTGGGCTTTGCTGAACCCTTCTTCCCCGTCCTCCGCCGTCGTGACATCGAAGCCTTCGTCCTCTAAGTAGGCCTGAACGGCAGTACGCAATCCAGGCTCGTCATCGACAAGCAGCAACCGTGGGGTCAGAGCCTCGCTGGGGGTCTCCGTCATGGACCTGACGCATCTACGCGAAATCTAAAGGCGCTATTGGCTTGGCAACCGCAAAATCTCTTGGGATTCCACTTGCAAGGTGGAGAAGCCCAACGCCTTGGCCTGCTCTGTCAATCCTGAGGGATCTTTACCAGCCAGTTTTGGCTCACAGGCAGCCCACCACACCAGATGGTTTTCCCGGTTCGCCGCCGTAACCAAACCACCCGGGTTGAGGCGCTGAAGATAAATCGCACTCTGATCGCGGGTGACGCGCATGGGCTCAGTACGACTACAACTCACCGATTCCGTCGGAATGATCAGGTTTTCAGAAGATTCCCTCCAAAGCTTGTAACGCCTCAGATCCGGATCAGCCGAATCCACCTCGATGGCAAAAATGCCAAGCATGGAAGGACGTCCTAAGTCACGCGTCTCAAGCACCACCAGATCGGCAGGCCGCGACGCCCGCATCTCTTCCAGCACCTTCTGTCGCAGGGATGGCTCTGCCATGCCGGGCGGCACCACACTGATCGCGAGCAGACTGAGGCTGCTGATCCAACAAGCCGCGCGCATCACATAGGGACGACAGACTCACACCATGCTGCCAAGTTCTGACACCGTCTCGACACAGGGGGGAGCCATCGCCCTCGATCATCAAGCCACCACCCCGTGTCACGAGGATGTGATGACGGCAATGGAGCCCTGGTGGAGGGAGCAGTGGGGCAACCCTTCCAGCCGGCAACATCGACTGGGACTCACGGCCGCCGCCGCCGTGCAAGTGGCCCGAGAACAATTAAGTGATTGCCTTAACTGCTCTGCCGAACAGCTGATCTTCACTAGCGGAGCCACCGAGGCCAACAACATCGCCCTGCTTGGACATGCACGAGCCGTCTCCCGCGAGAGGGGAAAACCAGGGCATCTGATCAGCATGGTCAGCGAACATCACGCTGTTCTCGACCCTCTTCAGCAGCTACGGAGCGAAGGCTTTCGCATCACTCTGCTCTCGCCCGAGCCGGATGGTCTTCTCGACCCAAAAAAGCTTGAGGCCGCCATCAGCGAAGACACCCAGTTGGTCAGCGTGATGCTGGCTAATAACGAGATCGGCGTCATCCAGCCACTTCCTGAAGTCGCCGCCCTTTGTAGAGCTCACGGGGTGACGCTGCATAGCGATGCCGCTCAAGCCTTCGGCCACATCCCCCTGGATAGCCAAGGTCTTGGCGCAGATTTCCTCAGCCTGAGCGCCCACAAACTGAACGGACCGAAAGGGGTCGGTGCTCTGATCTGCCACCCGGAGCTAGCGGTGGAACCGCTGCAATGGGGAGGGGGACAAGAACGGGGGTTGAGACCTGGCACCTTGCCGGTGCCGCTCATCATGGGCTTTGCCAAAGCGGCGGAGTTGGCCCTAAGCGATCTCGAAAGCCGCAGTCAACGCCTCGAACAATTGCGCAATCGGCTTTGGGAGGGCGTGAAACAGAGACACCCAACCGTTCTTCTCAACGGGCACGCCACGGCTCGACTCCCGCACAACCTCAACATCACCATTCCTGGTGTCTTGGGAAGCAAACTGCATCGAGCGCTGAGATCTCGCGTGGCCTGCAGCAGTGGCTCGGCCTGCAGTCGCGGTGAACCTTCCCATGTGCTGATGGCCTTAGGTCGAAGCCGCCAAGAGGCCGAAGCCTCCCTGCGACTCAGCCTGGGGCGCAGCACCACGGACGGCGACATCGACCAAGCCATTCAGGCTCTTAACGACGTCATCCATCAATTGCGTCATAAAGCGTGAAATGAAGAGTGCGCGTCGCTACTTTCCGGCCAAGCCTCTAATACAGATCCGGCAATGAGCGACATCACAGGGAGCGGCAGACTCCACGTCCTGCAAGCCATCGAAGATGGCTGGAACGCATTTACTAAAGCACCTTGGACCTTTCTTCTGTTTCAAGCACTGGTCGCAGTCATTGCTTTGCCCTTTGCAACACTCGCGGGCCTAAGCGGAGCTCGTTTAGCAGAAATGGAAGGGATTCCTGAAATTCACCCAGCAGGTGCGAAATTCCTTTTGGTCGTTGGCCTGGTTGGCTACGTGATTGTCGTTCTTTGGGGTGTGGTGGGCATCGTGCGCGGTGCCTGGTGCAGCCTTGAAGGCCAAAAGCCTTCTTTCAGCACTTTTGTTCGCTGGGATGGCAACGCAGCTGGACGACTGTTTATTCGTGTAATTGAACTCTTTGTTGTCTTGTTGATCATCGGTGGGATCTGCTATTTGGTCAGTTTTGGTCTCGGCCAGATCAACAACGTGCTTGCCATCATTCCTGCACTTATTGCTCTCGTTCTATTCATCTATTTAGGCATAAATCAAAAGTTTCTCCCCTTCATCGCTCTGCTCGGAAAGAACTCCTCTTTTGCAGCAATCCAACGCGGACGCTCTGTGGTTGACCCCTCTTGGTGGACGGTCCTGTGGTTCTTCATCCTGGAAGCGGTGATCAACGCCATTGCCGCTGGATTCCAGTACGGCGGTTTGTTCGTTGTTGTTCCTGTCTTGGTGTGCATCTCGACAGCGGCTTACCGTCAGCTTTTCGGCACTGAGGACCAAGCCGGTCTGATCAACGAAAACTGAGCCCAATAAAAGCCGCAATCCCAAGCAGCGCCAGAAACAGTTGAGCCAGACGACTCACAAGAAGTCCGGCGACAACGGCCAATCCCACGACGGATCCCTGGCGCAGTGCCTCAAGCCACCCCAAATTTCGGGGTGGCTTTTTTGTGACCCAGGTCTCCACCACCAAGGCCCCAAGCCAGGGGCCGAACAAAGCTCCAAGCAGTGGGCCTCCAAAAGGAAGGGCCGGAAGCAGGCCAAACACCCCTAAAACCAGACCTACCCCTGCCCCTGCTGCAGACCAACGGCTGGCCTTTAGGCGCATCGAGGCCAGGCCCAACGCCAACAGGTCGGACACAAGGCCCAGACCAAACAACACCAAAGCGACGGCGAACTCAAGCCAGGCCTGCTGCCATCCGACAGCAGCGATCCACACCAGTCCCCCCACAGGGAGCCAGATCAAGCCTGGGAGCAAGGGCAAGAGCGTGCCAGGAATCGCCAGCAGCTGCACCAACAGCGCCAGCCACCACAACCCGTCGGCAGACCAGGGAATGTTCATGACTCAAGCCGAGTGTTGTCAGGCCTCCGCCTCGCAATTCTGAGTTTTGCGCTGCGACTGCGCGGATTCTCTTCCTGCTCCTGCTCTGACGCCATCAACGGTTTGCGCGTGACCCGCTCGAGCCGTTCCTCTTGGAGGAAAGCGGTTTTGACGCGGCGATCTTCCAACGAATGAAAACTGATGATCGCCAACAACCCGCCTGGTTTCAGCCATCCAGGTGCTGTCTGCAGCAATCGGTCCAGCGCTCCCAATTCATCGTTCACGGCGATCCGCAGCGCCTGAAACGTGCGCGTGGCGGGATGAATCCTTCCCCGTCGTGCTTTCGGTGAATAACACCCCGCCACGGCATAAGCCAACGCTGCCGTGCCTGAATAGGCGCCTTCTGCCTCCAGATCCGCCTTGATCCGGCGAGCAATCCTGCGAGACAAACGTTCCTCACCAAAGGCGTAAATCAGGTCAGCCAGAGCATTCACATCCAACCGCTCGATCATCTCCGCTGCCGTTTCACCCCCAGCCGCTGGGTTCATGCGCATATCCAAGGGACCATCCAGGCGGAAGCTGAAGCCTCTGGAGGCCACATCCAATTGGGGACTGCTCACCCCCAGGTCTGCCAGCACTAACGACACCGGTTCCTGCGGTTCAAAGGCAGCAAAGTTGATCGGCACGATTTGCACGCGCTCCAGGAAAGGCTCCAGCCTTGACGCAGCGGCAGCCCTGGCCGTGGGGTCCTGATCCAATCCAAGCAAACGAACGCCAGGACAGCGTTCCAGGATGAGTTCGCTATGGCCACCACCACCCAGAGTGGCGTCGATCACAGCTGTGTTCTGCCAGAGAGATGGGGGCTGTTCAGACAGAACCTGCATCAGCATTTCTGCCAATACGGGCACATGGCTGAACGTCACAGCAGAAGACAGCGAGTGATCGGGCATCGGTCCTTCCTAAGATCCCAATAACGCAATGAACCTCGGCTCACCATGACGCAGCTGGAAACGCGCACCGAGCCGATGGTGGTCAACTTCGGCCCCCATCACCCCTCCATGCATGGGGTGCTGAGGCTCGTCGTGACCCTGGACGGTGAAGACGTTGTGGATTGCGAACCGGTGATCGGCTATCTCCACCGCGGCATGGAGAAGATCGCCGAGAACCGCACCAACGTGATGTACGTGCCCTACGTGAGCCGTATGGATTACGCAGCGGGCATGTTTTACGAGGCCATCGTGGTGAACGCTCCAGAGCGCCTCGCCAACATCCCTGTTCCCAAGAGGGCTAGTTACATCCGGGTCTTGATGCTGGAGCTCAACCGGATCGCCAACCACCTGCTCTGGCTTGGCCCCTTCCTCGCTGATGTTGGTGCCCAAACACCGTTCTTCTACATCTTCCGTGAACGGGAGATGATTTACGACCTGTGGGAAGCGGCCACGGGTCAGCGACTAATCAACAACAACTATTTCCGCATCGGTGGTGTGGCCGCCGACTTGCCCTGGGGCTGGCTGGAAAAATGTAAGGATTTTTGCGACTGGTTTGGACCAAAAATCGATGAGTACGAAAAGCTCATCACCAACAACCCGATTTTCCGTCGCCGCATTGAAGGCCTCGGCGTGATCGGCCGAGAAGAGGCCATCAATTGGAGCTTGTCGGGTCCCATGCTGCGCGCCTCCGGAGTGCCTTGGGATCTCCGCAAGGTGGATCACTACGAGTGCTACGACGATTTCGATTGGGATGTGGTCTGCGAGAAGGAGGGTGACTGTTTTGCTCGCTATCGCGTGCGCATCGAAGAGATGCGTCAATCGCTGAAAATCCTGCGCCAAGCCTGCGACATGATCCCCGGCGGCCCCACAGAGAATCTCGAAGCCCAGCGGATGGCAGAAGGGAAAGACAGTGCCTTTGCCGGATTCGATTACCAGTACGTGGCCAAAAAAGTGGCGCCTACCTTCAAGATCCCGAATGGCGAGCTTTACACCCGCCTGGAATCAGGCAAGGGCGAAATCGGGGTGTTCATCCAGGGCAACAACGACGTCACCCCCTGGCGCTTCAAGATCAGGGCCGCCGACAGCAACAACCTCCAGATCCTTCCTCACATCCTGAAGGGACACAAAGTCGCCGACATCATGGCGATCTTGGGCTCGATCGACGTGATCATGGGATCTGTCGATCGCTGATCGCCCTGAACGTCGTTCTACGCCGACTCCGCCAGTCAGGGTTCCTCGTCCCATGCACCCTGACCATGGTCCTCTGGTTCAAAGGACGCTACCCGCAAATCCCAGGCTGGGACTGTCCATTTCGCGGTATCACAGGAATTCCCGGCCCAGGCTGCTATCTAACGAGGGCCACCTCCGCCGCTCTCACTGGTGACCTTCACCGTGCCTTGGAGTTCCATCTGTTTGGGCCGATTGTGGCGGCAGCATTGCTGAGCTGGAGCGTCATGGCCCTTTGCAAGCGGCGGCTCATCCCGGTGCGTTTCAGGCTTGCACCCATCAGCATCGTTGCTTCCGCCTTCGCTCTGTATTGGCTCCTTCGGCTGGTGCTCAGCTATGGCTTTGGAGTGGTTGGTTCGCCGGGCTTTCCAGCTCCAGGCTGAACCATTCCACCGCCCTTCTCCGTCCCCTTGACCATCACCGTGCCATCCCCCGACCACTGGCTTCAGCTTCAACGCAACGTGCGCTTTGGGGAGACCGATGCCGCAGGCGTGATGCATTTTTATCAGCTGCTTCGCTGGTGCCATGAGGCCTGGGAAGAGAGCCTTAACCGTTATGGCATCGGCGCAGGCACCATCTTCCCTGGCTGTCGAGATGCCAGTGAAAGGCCCACCATCGCCCTACCGGTGGTGCATTGCGAAGCTGATTTCCAACGGCCGGTGCATGGAGGCGATGACCTGAGAATCCTGCTCGAACCTCAACGGCTCAACCCCGGCTGTTTCGAGGTGAGATATCGCTTTCAGATCGAGGAAACCGAGGTTGCGCGTGGTCTCATTCGGCACCTTGCCATCGAAACCGAAAGTCGCAGGCGCTGCGCCTTACCAGAGCCGATTGATCTCTGGCTAGAGGCCTCAACCGTAGGAAGACTCGAAGCGATCTAACGGCAGCGGCGATGCAAAGACACAGCGGTGATCGCCCACACCAATCCAGCCACCTGGAGCGGCAGCATGCAAGCCACCATCACCAAAGGATGAAAGCCGTTATGGGCGTGGGTGGATAAGGCCGTTCCACTCACGCAGGCTGCGATCGCAAGCAGCAGGGTGGGGGCGGATGGCCAGGAACGGGGCTTCGCCATTAAAACCAAGCCTTTTGCTGCTCGAGATACATCTCCCTGAATTCATCTGTGGATTTGGTGAGGTAAATGATGCCTTCAATCATTCCGATCACGGACATCACGCCGGTCGCGACACCACAGGTCACAACCCCGCCAGCCAAGCTCACCACCAACATGATGATTCCGGCGTTGTTGTATCCCAAAACAAACTTGTGAATACCGAATGAGCCCAAAAAAATTCCCAACAGACCTGCTGCCAGCTTTTTGTTGCTGATTTCGGTTTCCGACAGCACGGTCATGGACTTAGCGCAGAAGACTTAATTCTTGCGACTCCAGCCAGCGCTGCCAACGACCCCGCTCCCATTTGCCCTCCAACGAGGGTTCAAGAACCGCGCACTCAAGCCATTGCAACGGTTGCTCGGCCGGTAGCCAGCCTGAGGTCATCTTGCGCATCGATGCTTGCACCGACGCCCAGCCCTCGGTCTCAATCCAGCCATCACGGCAACGAACCAACGCCACCAAACGCTGCCCCCATTCCTCACTAGGAACGGGCAGCAGCAGCACAGCTTCCAGCGGCAGACCCTGCTCCTGCGCATGATGCAGGAGGCGTTGGCTGAGCTGCTCTGGAAACACCGTTTCACCCCCGGAATGGATGGCACCATCAACCCGGCCTCGTATCTGCACGCGCAGATCCCCCTCCCCTGCAGAAACGAGAGCGGCCGCATCTCCGGTGCTCCACCAGCCCTCAGCATCCACGAGGGGATCCAGCCGACCATCACGCCAGCGAGCCAGCGCTAAACGCTCCGTTCGCACCCTCAACACACCAGCCCGGTCCAGCTGCAGCTCCACATCATCGAGGGGAGCACCACAGCCCAGCTCCCCTTGAAGGAAGCGATCGGGCGCCTGCGCCACCACCATCGCAGCGGTTTCGGTGGCGCCATAGCAAGGAGCAAGGCGAATCCCCTGATCGCGAGCACGCTCCGCCAAGGGGGCAGGCAGCCCGGCGCCTCCCACCCAAACCAGTGCCAAATGCCGCAACCAAGCCAGCCCCTCGGGGTGATCCAGCAAGCGTTTGAGCTGGGTTGGCACCAAAGACACCACGGCCGGTTTCTGGCCCCAACCAGGGACGTCCCGACAGGTCGCCAGCAAGGACGGCGGATCTTTCATCAGCAAAGGCGGAAGCAGAACGTGCTCTGCTCCCCAAAGGCGACTGCGCCACCAAGGCATCAAGCCACTGATGTGATGAACCGGCAGGGGATTGAGCAGGATCACCCCCTCTGAGCTGAGGCCAATCCCCCCTAGCCAGCGTCCACACGCTGCCGCAGAGCCATCGAGGTGAGCCCACGGCTGCAGGCACCAGCTCCGCCCCCCCTGGCTACCACCACTGGCCAACACCACACCTCCCTTGCGCGGCCAAGCAAGGTCGGAGAGTGAGTCGGGGAGTGAGAGGTCTCCATCGGTTAGACGTCCACCATCCTGGCCCACCTGCAAGTGCAACCAGGCCCCCGCCTCCACCGCTTGCTCCAGGGCGGCGAACGTCGCCATGCCTCCCCCAGGCTGCACCACCCATCGAACCAATCCTTGGAAGCCTGCGCTCACCCGACCCCTCCGGCTGCTTCCCACACCTCTGCAGGATCAGAACTGAACAGGGGGCCAGCCGGACACCATCCCGGAGCCAGACCAGGAGCCGCCGGTGTTTCCCCCTGTGCCTGCAGGGCCGCTAAATGCGCCAGCCAACGGCCACCGATCCCGGTTTCAAACGTTGTGCTCAACATCAGGCGGGGCTTGCCGCGGCCCAGGTCCCGCAGGAGAGGCCTGGGGTCTCCCTCCAACAACGGTCGGCGCACCTGCCAGCTCTCCCACTGATCCCGCCAGCCGGGATGGGCCTGCAAGGACTCATCGAGAGCGACCGGCACCAGCGCAGCGATGGCCTGAAGGCCCTCCCAATCATCAGCCGCAAGCGGTTGCTCCAACCACTCCACCCGTGGATCCCCGCGTAGCTTCTCCACCCAGCGCCAAGCCTGAAGCCTGTCCCAACCGCCATTGGCATCGAGCCGCAAGCGTGCCGACGCAGGAAGCTTGTCGAGAAGACCCTGAAGCAAGCACCACTCCTGCTCGTGGTCGCAGGCCGCCACCTTCCACTTCAGCGTGAACGGCAGGCTGCAATTCACGCTGGACAGCAGGCGATCCAGGGCATCCTGCATCGCAGCTCCTGCCGGCAACAAAAACGCCGACGGTGGCGCTTGCAGCCAGCCAATACAAGAGGCACTCCCCAGCTCACCATCCAGCTCGGCGAGGGCAGCACCAAGGGCGAAAGCCAGCGCCGCCGGCCCGGCCGCCAGCAAGCGCTCAAGCTCGCTGGTGGTCCAAATAACCCCAGGCTCCATCATCGGCACCATGGCGTCTTGGCAGGCCTCGAGCTGCTGGAGATCCAAGGGCGACACCTCACCCCATCCGAGACGACCGGCCGAACTTTCCACGCGCAACAACCAACCCCGACGTTGCTCCAAGACACCAGTAGCAGTCTGGAGTGGGCGCGTGAGCTTGAACGCATAGGGCCTGATCTGCACGCGCAGCTCCATGGGTGTCAACTCAGGAGGGGGCCGAGTGCTAATCCCGCGCTTAAGCCAAGACCGTTTAAAGCCTGAAAACGCAGCGCCAAAAATTTGCTGCCAGCAATCCGATCTGGTTCGGCATGGTGTTCCCGCAGCAAACGGATCAGCGCTGATGCCGCTGGCAGGCCAATCGCGCTGAAAAGGGCCGTCAGCGGCCAATCACCATGAAGAACCGGCACCCACTCGAGCGCGAGGGTGCCGGCCACAAACCAGGGCACCAAGGAAGCCGCTTTGGCCGTTCCCAAGCGCACCACGGGAGAGCGTTTGCCATGGGCCGCGTCCTCATCCAGTTGGTGAAAATGGGAGCAAAACAACACCAGAGACGTGGCCAAAGCAGGGCCTGAGCCAAGCAACAACGCAAGCTGCCAAGGCACTCCCGCCTGATCAGCAGGAGCCAGTACAAGCAATGCCGCCGCCGTCGCAAAGGGACCAAAAGCAAGCCAGCAAAGCGGTTCCCCCAAGCCCCGATATCCCAAACGAAAGGGTGGGCCTTGGTACAGATATCCGAGCCCACAGCTCACAAGCACAAGCGGGAGCACTGCCAACGAACTGCGCAGAGCGAGCATCAGCATCAGGCCTAAACCCAAGATCAACGCCAGACCGGCCCAACGCCGAACAGACCGTCGCTGCCCTACCAGGGCCACGATCGAATGCGGCTTGCCGACCACATCCACACCGGTATCGGCGTCAAACAGATCATTGCTGAGGTTTTCCCAGAGAAGCAGCAGCACCGCCGCCAGCAAAAACCCCGAGAACTGCAACCAGCGCACCGACTCCTGGCCGCCTAGTCGCCAACCTGCCGCCAACAGCACGGGCATCACGGCAACCGAATACATCCGCCACTTGATGGCGGCCTTCCACAGGCGTCGGCGATCGGACATGGAGTAACGGGTTGCGACAGCCTGGGGATCTGGCATGGGCAGGATCCAGACACACTGCGACTTGGCTCATACATTTGAGCAGGACGCTGCACCGATCCGCCTGCACATGACAGCCGCTGCCAAACAACCAACGGCTGCTCAGCGGTTCGACACGCTGCTCAACACCGCTCAGCGCGCCTGGCAACAGCGCCAAGTGGAGGAGGGCACCTTCAGCCTCGCCCTGCAGATTCCTGCTCAGGATCCCCTGAAGCAGTTGCCCTGCCTAGCGGGAGAGAGCTCGTTCCGCTTCCTGTGGGACAGCGCCCCAGGCCTCTGCCTCGCTGCCGCTGGTCAATGCCAACACCTTGACCTGGCAGGTCCACGCCGCTTTGAACTGGCCCAACGCTTCAGCGACACCACCCTGCAACGCCTGATCGATGCCAGCCCTGAGGCACCGTGCCAAGCCCGGTCTCGCGTCTTGCTCGCCTTCAGTTTTTTTGAGCAGAGCAGGGAACAGCAGGGCAGCGTGGAGGCGGCCCCCTGCTTGCAAGCGCTGCTCCCGCGCTGGCAGCTCAGTAGCCATGGCCAACAAAGCTGGTTGCGCATGCATGGCCATGCCTCCGATGCCTCCGATGTGCGGGTCTTGGTGGAAGTGCTTTGGCAGATGGCCGAAGCGCTCAACGCAAGCTCGCCTCACGATCGGCCAGGCGATGCAACGGTTCTGGGGACCCCCGTAGGCTGCTGGCAAGAGCGCTATCAACCCGCACTCGAGCAAGGGTTGGCATTGGTGAATGAGGGAGCGCTGCACAAGCTGGTGCTGGCGGTTCGTCAGTCGATCGAACTCACCACACCTCTCTCCCCCTTGCCGCTGCTGGAGAGGCTGCGGCATCAGCAAACAGGTAGCTGCCGCTTCCTCTGGCAACGCGGCAGCCACGATGCTTTTTTTGGAGCCTCACCGGAGCGTCTGCTGAGCCTGCGAAACGGACGGTTACGAAGTGATGCCCTAGCCGGCACCGCTGGTCGAGGCGAAGGCGGCGAAACCCTGATGCAATCGAGCAAGGACCGCCATGAACATGAGCTGGTGGTGAAAGCGATCAGCGAGAGCCTTCATGAGGAAGGGCTTAAACCCCAGAGCCCCCGGCGGCCCCAACTGGCGCGCCACGGGCAACTGATCCATCTGCACACCCCGATCAGTGCCGATGCCACAGGGCATCAAGCCCTGGCCCTCGCCGCCGCACTGCACCCCACCCCCGCCGTCGCGGGACTGCCAAGGCGGGAGGCAATGCATTGGCTGCAAACCCTTGAACCCTTCGAGCGGGGTGGGTATGCAGCACCCATAGGCTGGATCGACCAAGCGGGGGATGCGGAATTGCGGGTTGCGATCCGCTGCGGACACCTGCGCGGGCACCAGCTCGACCTCACCGCAGGCGCTGGCCTGGTGCGGGGATCGATTGCGGAGCGGGAATTACAAGAGGTCAGTCAAAAGCTGGCCGTCCTCGCCGACCAGCTTGATCTTCATTCAGGGAGCAGGGAGCGAACGCAGTCACCACTCCATTAATGACTGATTGAGAGGATCTTCCGCCTGAATTCAGGACGCACCACTCAGACGTGCAATCACCATGTCGGCCAAAGGCACGTGCATCAGCCGCTCCACCTCACGAATGCCGGTTGGGCTGGTGACGTTGATTTCACTGAGCATCCCGCCAATCACATCGATACCCACAAAGAACAAGCCTTCCGAGCGCAACGCGGGAGCCAAGGCCTCACAAATCAAGCGTTCCCGATCCGTGAGCTCCGTGGCCTCCGGAAATCCCCCAACGGCCAGGTTGCTACGAAACTCCCCCTCTTTGGGCTTGCGGTTCACAGCGCCTAGAGGTTCTCCATCCACCAACAAGATCCGCTTATCACCATCGGTGACGGCCGGCAGAAACCGTTGCGCCATCACCGGAAGGGAACCCTGTTCCGTGACCAGTTCCAGCAAAGCTCCTAGGCCTGGCGCTGACGCGGAGACGCGCACAACACCTAAACCAGCCCGGCCACCGAGGGGCTTCAGAACCACTTCCTCCTGTTCGCGCGCAAAAGCCGACAGCTCCGAAATTCGGCCCGACACCAACGTTGGAGCCATCCAACGACTGAAGCGCAGGGCACCAAGCTTTTCGTTCCAACTGCGCAGCGATGCCGGACGGTTCAGCACCAGGGCTCCTGCTCGCTCGGCCACATCGAGCAGATGAGTTGCGTAGAGGTAGGCCTCATCAACGGGAGGATCTTTCCGCATCCAGATCGCTCCAAAGCGCCTGAGCGGACAGCGTTCTGGTTCACCGATCTCAATCCAGGGATCCGGCTTCACCGGCACAGCCACCGCTAGGGGCTCATCACCGAGGGCAATCAAATCTGCAGGCGTGGACGCCCAGACCTCATGGCCGGCGCGCTGGGCCGCCTGCATCAACGCGGCTGTGGAATCTTTGGCAGGGTTGATCCGATCCAGCGGATCCAACACAAAGAGGTGGCGCATGGCAGACACCTATTCAGCCCTGACCGGCGAGCAGGGGATCCAGTTTCCCCGCGCGCTCCAGGCCATGAAGTTCATCGCAGCCGCCAACGTGTTGGTCATCGATGAAAATCTGAGGAACGCTGCGTTTGCCGTTGCCTCGAGCCGCCATCGCATCCCGTCCAGGCTCATCCCCATCCACCGAGACTTCTGTGTAGGCCACACCCTTGCGGTCCAGCAAACCCTTCGCGCGGATGCAAAACGGGCAGGTGCTCCAGGTGTAAATCTCAACCTTGGCCATCGAACTGCCGCATACGAAGGCTGAATCTTATGCAGGACGACCGCGCTGATAGCGTCGAGATAACAAGACTCCGTTGCCCCATTGCTGGATCTCACAGACTTCAAACGCGATCTTTCCGAGCTCACTGACCGCCTGGGCCATGCCCAGGACTGTCTTTGACGTTCCTGCACTGAATGCCAGGCAGCAGGATCTCGAGCAACTCGCCGCTCAACCCGACTTTTGGAACGATCAGCAAAACGCACAAAAGCAGATGCGTCGCCTCGACGAGGTCAAGGCGCAGCTTCAGCAACTTGTCGATTGGCGTGGAGCGATCGACGATGGGCAAGCCACCCTTGAGCTCTATGAATTAGAGCCTGACGAAGACCTGCTCGGTGAAGCTCAGCAAGGACTCAATCGGCTGCGACAAGCTCTTGATCGCTGGGAATTGGAACGGCTTCTCAGCGGCGAATACGACAAAGAAGGGGCGGTCTTAAGCATCAACGCCGGTGCCGGAGGGACGGACGCCCAGGACTGGGCCCAGATGTTGCTGCGCATGTACACCCGCTGGGCTGAAGACCAGGGGATGAGCGTGACGGTCAATGAGCTATCGGAGGGAGAGGAAGCTGGGATCAAAAGCACCACGATTGAGATTGAAGGTCGCTACGCCTACGGCTACTTACGCAACGAAAAAGGGACCCATCGACTGGTACGGATCTCCCCCTTCAATGCCAATGACAAACGGCAGACGAGCTTCGCGGGTGTGGAAGTGATGCCAAAGCTCGATGAAGAGGTTGATCTCGACATTCCTGAAAAAGATCTGGAGGTCACGACCTCCCGCTCCGGCGGAGCAGGTGGACAAAACGTCAACAAGGTGGAAACGGCTGTTCGCATCCTCCATGTGCCCACCGGCCTGGCAGTGCGCTGCACCCAAGAGCGCTCTCAGCTTCAGAACAAGGAGAAGGCCATGGCCCTTCTCAAGGCGAAATTGCTGGTGATTGCCCAGGAGCAGCGTGCAGCAGAAATTGCCGACATTCGCGGTGACATCGTTGAAGCGGCCTGGGGAAATCAGATCCGCAATTATGTGTTTCACCCCTATCAGATGGTGAAAGACCTGCGCACCCAAGAGGAGACCACAGATGTGCAAGGCGTGATGGATGGAGATCTCAACCCCTTCATCCAGGCGTTACTGCGCCAAGGTGTGGATCGCCCAGGCAGCGACGACGACGGCTGAGCGACGCTCCATCCATCACGATCATTCCTCCATGACCAAGGCTCCCGAAAACGACAGCAGCCCCTCCACCCCCCAAAGCGATGACAAGGGGGCTCCACCCCCCAGTTTCGTGAAATTGGCCATGCGCAACATGGTGCGCAAAGGAGGACAGAGCCTGTTCCACTTCGGCCTAACCGCTGCAGGGTTCATTGGGTTCATTCTTGTGGTGGCCTGGTTAGGGCGACCCACACTCCCGCAATGATCACGCTCGACCTGGCCTTCAGCCCTGCAGCCGCTGATCTCCTTGATGCGGCCGATGACGCGAGCACGCGCTCCAGGCTGCAGCAAGCCAGAGACTGGGAGTGTGACTTAAGCGCTTGGATTGAAGACCTTCGCCAGGGCCGCGACCACCCCTGTCCCGAAGCGGTGAGGACCTGCGAGTCGGTCAGCCTTGGGGTCTCGATGCTCGATGACGCAAGCGTCGCCGAACTGAATCTTCGCTGGCGCCAGAAACCCATGCCAACAGACGTGCTCTCCTTTGCAGCCCTGGAGAGTGAGATGCCGATGGCTGCTGGCCAGGAGCTTGAGCTAGGAGACATCGTCGTGTCGGTGCCCACCGCCCGTCGTCAAGCCTTGGAACAGGCGCATGGCCTGGATCGGGAACTGCGTTGGTTGATCAGTCACGGGCTTCTGCACTTATTGGGCTGGGATCATCCCGATGAAGACTCCCTCGCTGCAATGCTTCAGAAACAGGAGCACCTACTTGGCATGGGCGGTAACGTTCGTTCCTTAGTTGAGATCAACTGTGAATCAGCAGATGAAGTCACTGCTGAACCCTGAAGACGGAGCACCGGTGTCAGAGGAGATCAGCCAGCGCAGCACCCATCGAGCCCACCGTGCCGCGAAGCGGGGTGCTTGGCGGATCGCCGGGGATCTCCCCTCCAGCTTCCGCTACGCAGCCCAAGGGCTGGGCTATGGCTTCGTTAGCCAGAGGAACTTTCGTATCCACGTCTGTACGGGTGCACTGGTTCTAGGGATGGGGATTTGGCTCCAGCTGCCCGCGATCCAGCTGGCCGTGTTGGTGCTCACGGTGGCTGTCGTGTTGGTGCTGGAGCTGCTCAATACGGCCATCGAGGCGGTCGTGGACTTGGCGATCGGCCGCCGATTCCATCCCCTCGCCAGAATTGCCAAGGATTGTGCCGCTGCCGCTGTGCTCGTCTCTGCGATCAGCTCAATGCTGATTGCGCTCCTTCTTCTCGTTCCACCCCTGATCCTGCGCCTGGGCCTCTGAACAATGCTCCTGGTTATCGATAACTACGACAGTTTCACGTTCAACCTGGTGCAATACCTGGGCGAACTCGCCAGCCAGTTCCCCGTGGCGACCGACTGTCGCGTCGAACGAAATGATGCCCTCAACCTTGAGGAGATTCGTAAGCTCAATCCATCCGCCATTTTGCTTTCACCGGGACCAGGCGATCCGGATCAAGCCGGTGTTTGCCTTGAGGTTCTCCGCCAACTCTCACCCACCATCCCAACCCTTGGCGTGTGCCTCGGACATCAATCGCTTGCGCAGGCCTACGGCGGACGCGTTGTGAGAGCCCGCGAACTCATGCATGGGAAAACATCACCTGTTCAGCATCGCGGTGAAGGCGTCTTTGCCGGGCTTCCCCAACCCCTAACCGCGACCCGATATCACAGCCTGATTGCTGAACGGGAAACCCTTCCTGAGTGCCTTGAAGTCACTGCCTGGCTCGACGACGGAACGATCATGGGGCTGCGCCATCGCGACTACCCCCATCTCCAGGGAGTGCAGTTCCATCCGGAAAGTGTGCTCACAGAAGCAGGGCACCAGCTGCTGGCCAACTTCCTGCGCCAAGCAGAACCCCAGTGACAACACTGCTAGCTTCCTGGGCAAGAAGACGATCAACAATGTCGGTCCACGAACGGGTTCAGAGTCTTTTCCGCATTGTTCTGAGTGGTTCCGCCCTGCTGGCGGTTGGAACGGTGGCTCCCGTTCGGGCGGCAGGCATCACCGTGACCAATTACGGCCATAGCGCCTTGCTCATCCGCGGAGGTGGCCAATCCGTGATGGTGAATCCATTTCGGGCGGTGGGCTGCGCCAAGGGACTGGCTGAGCCTCGCGTGAACGCAACGGTGATCCTCGCCAGTTCGGAATTACCCGATGAAGGAGCTCGCATCGGGGGCGGCACCTATTTGGCCAAACCAGGCTCCTATCGGGTCGGTGGCCTCAGGATCGAAGGGTTCGCCGCTCCCCATGACCGGGTGGGTGGCCGTCGTTTTGGCCAAGCCACGGTGTGGCGCTGGCAACAGGCAGGTCTCAACTTCGCCCATCTCGGCGGCACTGCCGCCACCCTCAGCGGTGAGGACAAAGTGCTTCTCGGTCGCCCCGACGTCTTGATCATCGGTGTTGGCGGCGGCGGCAAGGTCTACAACGGAGAGGAGGCGGCCAAGGTGGTGCGCGCACTCAATCCCCGCAGGGTGATTCCCGTTCAATACGTGAATGGGGAGCCTCCTTCCGGATGCGACCTCGGCGATGTTCAGCCTTTTTTGGATGCGATGGCTGGGACCGAAGTGCGCAAAGTGGGACCAAACCTCAACCTGCCTGGAACCCTCGGTGACAACACCGTGATCGATGTCATGCGTTGATCGCCATCGAAACCAACAGCGCTGACAGCTCGGCCCGTTCCATCTCAGCAATCAAGGCCAAGAGCAAAAGAATCCTCGCCTTCTGAGGGTTGAGGGTTCCTGCCGGCAACAACCCCAGGGCATCCTGAAGCGCACAGGGATGAACGGGCCCGCTACCGCAACGACTCGCGCGCAGCATCAACGGCAAGGCCCCAGGCCAGGTTTTGATCGCTTCACACTCCCCTGCAGACAACTGACCGGCCCCGGTGCCGGTCCAAACCAGCCCCTTTACCCCCGCCTTGAAGAGGGCCGAAACCATCGACACCGGGGCATCCACACAGCCGTAAACAATGGCCACTTCAGGCCACTCGGGCGGCAATACCAATGGGGCGAACGGAACGAACCGGGCCCCGGACACCCCCGGCAAATGCACGCCGCTGTCATCCACCCAGCCCAAGGGGCCCAGGTCTGGACTTTGAAACGCACCCACCCCCTGGGTGGCCACCTTGGTGACAGCCCTGGCTCCATGGATCTGGCCATCCATCACCACAAGCACCCCATGCCCGCGGGCCCGAGCACTCAATGCCACTTGCACCGCTTGAAAGAGATTGAGCGGACCATCGGCACTGAGGACTGTGGCCGGACGCATCGCTCCCACCAACACCACTGGCCGCGGATCATCAATCAGGAGCTCCAACAACCAGGCGGTTTCTTCCAAGGTGTTGGTGCCGTGGGTGATCACCACGCCCGCCAGCTCGGGGGAGGCAGCGAAAGCCTCACGAATTCGCGTCACCAGCTGGATCCAATGCTGAAACTGCAAATCAGCACTATCCAAGTTGGCCAGTTGTTCCACCTGAATGTGGGCCAGCCCTTGCAGCTGCGGCAGCGCCTGGAGCAGCTCCGATCCAGCCAATGCCCCCGCGGTATAGCCGTTAAGGGAGGTGCTGGTGGCACCACGGCCAGCGATGGTGCCCCCCGTAGCAAGCAGGAGCAACGTTGGAAGTGATGATGTGGCCTGATCGACCGTCAAAGCTCGGAATCAATCGCTTGATAAGCCTGCCAAAAGCGCTGCATCTGCTCCGTGGTGCCAATGCTGATGCGCAGTGAACCATCAATCTGAGGCTTCCCCGCCATCGATCTCACCAAAATCCCTGCCGCCCGCAGCGCGGCTTCCACGGCTTCAGGCGAACGACGAGGCCAAAGCAACAGATAATTACCACCAGCCGCATGGTGAACGACACGCTGCCGCGTTAATTCAGAAACGATCCAGTGACGCGCACGTAACACCTCGGCAACATAGGCGTCGGTGTAGGGCTGATCCTTCAAGGCCGCCATCGCCGCCGTGACCGCCAAACTATTGACGTCATAGGGGCCCGTAACCCTGCCGACCCGGTCCACCACATCGGGATGACCCAGGGCAAACCCGATCCGCAAACCAGCAAGTCCAGCGGTTTTCGCCAATGAGCGGAGCACGAGCAGATTGGGAACAGCACGAAAATCAATCAACGGCAAGACGCTGTCTCCCGTGAAGGCCTCATACAACTCATCCACCACCACGAGCGATTCAGGCGCCGCAGCCGCAAGTTCCAACACTTGATCCGCTGGCAAACGCGTTCCCGTGGGGTTGTTGGGATTGCACAGCATCAAGATGCGGGGCTTCTGCGACAAAGCCGCTCGAATCGCCTCCAGCGGAAACAAAAACCCGGGAAGCTCATGGGGCACGGCCTCAATCGCCATCCCCTGCATGCCCGCACAGGGGGCGTAATACCCAAAGGTGGGACTGGTGGTCAACAGCGTGTCACCAGACGCACCAAAGGCATGAATCACTGCATGGATCGCCGCATCCACCCCGTTGAACACCCCAACATGGGCAGGCGTCAGCACAGAAGCCAGGCCCGCCGGCGACACCTCAAGATTGGCAATCAGGGCTTCGCGAAGGCCGTCGTACTCGGGATAAATCGCGATCTGCTCGGCCGGAAAGGCGCGGATCGCCTCAGCGACCCTGGGGCTTGGGCCCATCGTGTTTTCGTTGAAGTCAAGCCGCAACAGATTGCGACGCCCTTCGAGAGGAGCGCTGTAGGCCTTCAACCTCTCCACCTCAGGCCGAGCATCGGGAGAAGGAATGGCCACAAGCTCCAATCAGTGCCAACTCTTCAACACTGACAGACAAGTGCTTCAGCTGCTGCTCTAAGGCTCAGCGACTTCTAACAATCCGCCTCGTGAAGGTTGCAATTCCCATTTCCACCAAAACAAACTCGACCACAACAGACGTCTGAGACACAAAGATGTCCCGCGATTTAGCGATATGGCCACATCTGCCCTAGCGGCGACCATACCCCCAGTCGCCAGCAGCTTCGAACGAACTATCACAGGTGCAATCAGGGTTTAGAGGGGAAGGACGGTGGCTGAGGCGCTTGAACCCCCTCCATCGGTGGCTCAAGCAAAAATGGTCCATCGAGCAGCGCGCACTGGGCATAAGGCGAGCGCGGGAACCAATCGACATTTCTCTGCACCAGAGGCGGAGATGGGGATGCAGCTTGGTACTCAGCCAATTCCTTGAAAAATTCCTCCATCACCAGCCTCCGCTCCTGATCAGGACGCTGCTCCGCGGAGGGACCCAGCAGAAGAACCACAAGAAACGCCGCAACGGAAGCACCCACCAGCACTTGATTGAGAGGTCGGTCACTGATGGCAGCCGATGCAGATGCAATCACTACCACCTTCTCCAGCAAAACAGCCATGCAAACCAACAAGAACGGCACGATCACCATGCCGGCATAGACGTGAAACACAAACAGGTTTTTCATCACGACCACCCAGATCAATGACGTCAGCCCGGTGCTCCAAAGCATGAGCCTGAGCGGGGAATTGCCGACCAACACCCTCTCGGCTGACGGACCATGTTTTAGAAGCACATGGGCGGTCAATCGCACAAGGCACCAGAGCAGCAGCAGCAGACCTAAAACCGTCAGAAGCGGAAGCAGATATTCACCGAGATACGCGGCCATTTTGGGAAGAGCTCCGCCAAACCAACCCGTGCGCTCTAAGTGACGGGGAGCAAATCCTTCACCACTCAACCCCAGACGACGGAATGCCGACTGCACCACCGAGGTCTGCGACCAGCTGATCTGGTTGAGTCTCATCTCCCAGATCACGTTGTAGGTGGTTCCCGCCAAGACCGACCCGAAAGCGAATGGCACACCAAGCCAGACCGAACGAGACGCCCAAGGCGATCGAAACACGGCCAGCGTCAGCGGCAAGATCAGGGAAAAGATCAGCACCACGGCCGAACGACCAGACAACGCTGCAACCAGAAGCATTCCCCAGTACCAACGCACATCGGGATGCGGCACTAGCAGCTTGCGCACCACCACCATCAGCAAAAGGGCGTAAGCCAAAAGTGCTGGCTGATCGAAGTGAAACATGCTGCGGTACTGCAGCACCACAGGGGCAGCTCCGGTGAGCAGAAGCGCTGCCATGGCAATTGGGCGCGAGAAGCGAATCGCACGCAACCACCACCACAACGCCACAGCCGTTGCAATAAAAATCAGATTCATCCACTGCCGAGCCGCATACATCCAAGCGACGGCATCAACTGACCAGGGCGCGAGAACCCAGCGGCTGAGCAGGGCAAAAAATAATGGATAGCGATTGAAGTAATCGTGAAAGAACTCGCCCTCAGGCCGAATCACCGCACAGGAAAACCCCACACCCCCAAACGCCAGATCGCTGTGCTTGGCGATAGCCAAGGAGTGCAGCGAAACCCAGTTGTAGTGGCCTTTCTGAAAGAAGTCCACAAGGTTTGGCTCTGCGAAAAGCAGCACAAACGACAGCAACAAGCCAACAGCCATGGGCCAGAGGCGCTGACGCGGTGGAGATAACCAATTTTTCATCACATGCGCTCCAGTGTTGCAATCCCGAGCAAACCCAGACCCACCTTGAGGGTGTCGGCGGTGAGACGGCACAACGCCAAACGGGATGACAGGGACTTGCCCTCAGCCTTGAGGACTGGAACCTGGTCATAAAAGCGATTAAACACTTGGGACAATTCGAACAAATAACTGCAGAGACGGTTCGGCAATAACTCCTCCTCCACCTCGGCAATCACCGCATCAAACTTGAGCAGTTCCCGCACCAAAGCCCACTCCTGCGGCTCGCTGAACTGCAGCATTCCAGCCTCTGCCTCAAGATCTCCCCCCTTGCGCGCAATGCCCGCAATTCGAACCACCGCATACAGCAGATAGGGCGCCGTATTGCCTTGCAAGGCCAGCATCCGATCAAAGCTGAACTGATAATTGGTGATCCGGTTCTGACTGAGGTCGGCGTATTTCACCGCCGCGAGCCCCACCGTGCTCGCGACGTGCCGAATGAATGGCTCGTCCTCGTGACGTTCCTCCTCCTGCAAGCGCCGGCGGAGATCAGCTTCTGCCCGCTCCACCGCTTCATCGAGCAGATCCCGCAGCCGAACGGTGTCACCAGAACGGGTCTTGAGTTTCTTGCCGTCCTCACCCTGAACCAGCCCAAAAGGAACATGCTCCAGTCGGCCGTCCTCTGGAATCCAATTCGCCCGTTTGGCGACTTGAAACACACCAGCAAAATGATTGGCCTGACCTGCATCGGTCACGTAAATCACACGGCGCGCCCCATCCCCGTCCGAGCCGCCGGCAAAGCGATAACGGATCGCCGCCAGATCGGTGGTGGCGTAGTTGAACCCACCATCACTCTTGCGAACAATCACCGGCAGGGGCTTGCCATCCTTCCCGTTCACGCCCTCCAGGAACACACACTCCGCTCCGTCATCGGTGACGAGCAGAACAGCCTCCTTCAAGCCACTTAGCACTGAAGCCAGATACGGGTTGTAGAACGATTCGCCTCGTTCGCTCAGACGAATATCAAGCCGGTCGTAAATCTTCTGGAACTCTCGCCGCGACTGATCACAGAGCAATCCCCAAGCCTTGAGAGACACCGGATCTCCTCCTTGCAGCTTCACCACCTCCTCGCGAGATGTGGTTTGAAACGCTTCGTCTTCGTCGAAACGCTTCTTGGCCTCGCGATAGAAAGCCACCAAGTCCCCCAGGTCAACAGCATCGGCCGTGTTAAGGGTCTCGGGCGCCACCTGTTTGAGATGGGTGATCAGCATCCCAAACTGCGTTCCCCAATCACCCACATGGTTTAAGCGCAGCACCCGATGACCGCGGAACTCGAGCACCCGAGCCAGAGAATCGCCAATAATCGTGGAGCGCAGATGGCCGACGTGCATCTCCTTGGCAATGTTGGGGCTGGAAAAATCCACCACCACCGCTGAATCGTTGTGTACCTCCGGTACTCCCAGGCGCGGATCACCAAGCCTTGCTGACACCTCAGCCGCTAAGCACTCAGGCCGAATGGTGAGGTTGATAAAGCCTGGGCCAGCGATCTGAGGCTCTAAACACAGGGCTGTGAAGGCTGGGTCAGCCTGAAGCGCCTCCACGATCGCCCCTGCTATTTGGCGAGGAGCCTGCTTGAGAGGTTTGGCCAAGGGCAGGGCGCCATTAGCCTGGAAATCACCAAATTCCGGCTTACTGGCAGGCGCCAGCTGGGGATCGAGCAGAGCATCCACCTCGGGGAAGGCCCGCTGCATCGCCTCACGCAACTGAGTGTCTAAAGCCTGGGCGATGCGCAGCATGGAAAGCAGCGGTGAACGAATTCAGCTCCTGATCATCCCCCGGCGCGGGGGAGCTGCAGCCCCCAATCACGCCAACCGGGGCTGAGAGAATGTTGGCGCGATCTCAACAAAACGCTCAAGCCATACAATTCAGCCACTCCCAAGTCTTAGACAAGACGACAGCAATGACCACGTAGATCTTGAATCCGGTTGAGCTTTAGGAACCAAAAAAGTAACATCAATATGGTCAAATTAATAGAACCAATTAGCCGTTACTGGATCAAGCTAAGCCTATTCATACTCTTGGCAATCACCATTCTGTCGTTGCATCCTCTGGAGAACTTGCCCGAAGCTCCAGGATCAGACAAAACGCATCATTTGATTGCCTATGCAGCTCTTGCCTTTCCAACGGCTTTACGCAAGCCAAAGCGATGGCCCATCATCATCATCATTTTTGCTCTTTACAGTGGCCTGATAGAGCTCATACAACCCTATGCCAATCGTTATGGGGAATGGATGGATTTTCTTGCCAACATCAGCGGACTCCTTGTAGGCATCTTGATGGCATTTTTCACTAACAAGCTTACGAAACGAGCTCAATAAAGCATCCCCGTAGATCACGGGCAGCCCATGATCAGCTCCCTGCGGGGGTGAAGCGCATGCTCAGATCCAGCCAGGAGCTACGTGTCATCGGCGCACTGGAAGAAATCAGATCCACCCCCGTTGCGGCGTACAACGGCAATTCCGCTGGGTTGACCCCAGAGGCTTCCAACACAACGGATGTCCGTGCAGGACGCAATACCGCCTGAGCCCGCAGCGAGGGGACCAAGGTTTTCAACGCATCCGGGCTGAACTCATCAAGGAGCACCGCATCGGCACCGGCTACCACCGCAGCCTGGGCTTCCTCAGCCGATTCCGCCTCCACAATCACCCTGGCTGGCCAGGGTGCATCAGCGCGTACCGCTGCGATGGCGGCTGTGACGCCACCGGCCCAAGCCAGGTGGTTTTCTTTAAGCATGGCTGCGTCATCCAGCCCCATGCGGTGATTCACCCCACCACCGCAGCGGACAGCATATTTTTCCAGCGTTCGAAGCCCCGGAGTGGTCTTGCGCGTGTCGGCTAAAGCCACACCCGTACCCTTCAACTGAGCCACGAGAGCGGCCGTCGCCGTGGCAATGCCCGACAGCCGCATCGCCAGGTTGAGAGCTGTGCGTTCCAGTGCAACTAGATGTTCCGCCGGTCCCCTGAGCTCCAAGAGTCGCTGCCCAGCCTCGACTGGAGTGCCATCCCCCACGAGCAGCTGCCAATCCAGCCTCGGCTCTGAAGAACCCACCAATTCCCTGACCAAGGGCTCTAACAACACACCCCCACAGAACACCCCGTCGGCCTTAGCCAGCCAATGGGCTTCCCCCTCTCGCCCTCGCAAAGCGGACGTGGTGAGATCGCCGCGGCCGAGATCCTCCTGAAGCCACTCGGCCAACTGCTGGCGGAGTCGTGGAGTGATCGAGAGATCCGCTCGTGCCAAGGCGTATCAACAGTGACTACTCCCATGATGAACGCCTCTTCCCTCCCCCAATCGCAGACCGTGCCTCGAAGCGCAGCAACAGGACTGACAAGGCGCCACCGGCAAGAACTCCAGGCACCCGCGTAATGGAGAGGAAATACCAAACACTTCAGGAGCTTTTAGGGCACAAAATAGAAGCAACATTTCCCCTTTAAACCCTCAGCTAAAAGAAGCTGATTCATGCCATCCATCAAGACCTCTGCGGTTCACGAAGAAACGCAAAAGCCGTCTATATCCAGGGAGAATCCTATGGATCGCTACAGGCAAGTACATGAAAAATTGTCGAAGCCATAGACCCACCCGTGATCAGCCTCGGCATCGCCCTGAATAACACCATCTACCACACTTTGCCAGCAAAACCCTAAACCAAAAGCCCAGATTTCACAAATCTCTCATCTATCCATAACAGGATTAGCTCATCACACTAGAGATATCATTCTTTTTCTCGGACTTACGGAAAACAGATAATTTGAACCCGAAGAAAAAGATCAGAAGGCCAACATGCTCACGAACCAAGGACGCATTCATCGTGCCATTAGACCAATCACCAGACGACGCTCGAATCAGACATTCCTTCTTAAACTGGAAGGATGATCCCTAGGCCATCAAGGACATTCCGATTTACATCGAGAAGAACCTCTGCTGATGGGAGCCATCCCGTACCTATTAGTTCTCTGGGATGATCTGAGCATTTTTTGTTATTCCTTTTTTGGTATTTTGCTCTCAATCCTATGGATTACGACCCAGACCATGCCTGAACAAGCCTGGGCAAGCAATCACGAGCTTTTGCTTAGGCGGCCCAATCAACGGGTTCGTGCAGGGAGCATTGGGTTACCGAAGGGCGATGGCCCATTCCCTGTTGCCGTCCTGCTTCCGGGCTCAGGCAAACACAAGCGTGAGACTCCCATCGCTGGGTATCCATGGGGATCAAGTGTTACCAACGCTCTCTGCACCCATGGCATTGCATTGATCAGGCTGGATGATCCAGGAACTGGTGCCAGTAGCGGTGATAAGTTCCAGCTGACGATTCAGGACCTACTTGATGATGTCAGCGAAACAATTCAAGCGACCAAGGCTTTCCCATGCCTTGATCCACAAAAGATAGGACTCATTGGCCACAGCGAAGGAGGGATGTTTGCGTACCTCGCTGGAAAAGAATTGATTGATCTTGAGTTCTTGGTTCTCATGGCAGCTCCGGCTCGACCATTAGGAGTGATCGTGCTCGAGCAATTCGAAGCAAACGCGCTTAGGAAGGATTTAACTCCTAAAGCAGCATCAACGGTGCGAAGGGAGTTGGGAGCGCTCTTCCAACAATTAAGCCAAGAGCCCATCGAAGCCGGGCGCCACCTCATGATGCAGCAGTTCCAAAAAAGAGTGCTCAGTCTGCATTCATCCTTGAACTGGTCGAGCTTTTGGCAGGAAGGACTTGTCGCATCTGGTTGGAACATCCGTTTTGCGAGTCCTTGGTTCCACTCCCATCTTCAGCGCAATCAAGCCTCCATCAACCACAGCATTCAAGCTCTTCCTCAGCGCGTTTTGGTGATGCAAGGATCCAGCGATATCCAAGTGAGTCCACAAAAAGATTTCAGCCTATTGACACAGTTAATGAAAGAATCTTCCATCGATTACAAGCAGGTCATGTTCAACGGACTTGATCATGTCTTTGGGTCTAATCCCGCAGGAGTGAGTGATCACTACGGCATGGATATGTCTACGCTCGAGCGGAAGGTACTGCCGATGATCGCAGGCTGGATTACAGCACCACAAGCCCCAGACAAACGCACGAGCAATGACAACATTTTAAAGACAATGTCCCCAGACAAAAGACCACTGAACCCGAGAGCATGACGTCACTCCTCTCCTTGGCCACTGGCAGTCTTTGGCTGGCATCAGAGTGCAATCAGAGTGCAGAACTAGAACTCCATGGCGTCTGCCATCAGCCATGGAATCCTGGCTTTAGGCCGAAAGCCACTGCAGAGAAACCCTGCGCTGGCGTGGTCCATCAAGCTCTACCAGCATCACCTCTTGGTACTGCCCCAACTGCAAAGCCCCCTTTCTGACATTCACGGTGACCTCATTGCCAAGCATCAGAGCTTGTAGATGAGCATGGGCATTGCGCGGTTCATCATCCGGAATACCCCGCCGCAGTTCCAGATCGTCATGCTTCCAGTTAGCTCCTGGGGGTGCCTGCTGGCTCAACCACCGCTGCAGATCCATCAGCAGTCGTTCCTCCATCTCGTTGATGATCACAGCGGTGGTGGTGTGCTGACCTGACACCACCACGGCACCATCCTGTCCACCATGCACTTGAACGAAGCGACGGAGCTCGGTGGTGATGGATAAGCATTGAAAAGGGGCCTCGGTGCGGAGGCTCAGGAGCTGATGGGTCAAGGAAATTTTGCAAGGCCCTGAATCCACTTTGAAAGGAAATCCGCCGAGAGCAAGGGGCTGGTCATCGCAATCGTGGCGTTGAGAGCGTAGAGGCGCCGATGAAGACAAAGCATGATGATGACGCCAGTCTCAGCTGACCATGCGGCTCAAAATACAGCGCCTGATCGGGCCATGGTGGCCAGGCGACCTGGATGGGTTTCTAGCCCTGGGGCTCAACAACCTGATCCAAATCTTGCTGATCATCAGCCTCTGCCGAAGTGTGCTCGGCTATCCAGATGCCTTGCTGTTCGGACAGATTCTTCCCGCCGCCGGCGTGAGTCTTCTGGTGGGGAATCTGGCCTACACACGACTGGCCAGGCAACTGGCTGCCGATGAGCAACGGGACACCTGCACCGCCATGCCCTACGGCATCAACACCGTCAGTTTGTTTGCCTACATCTTTCTCGTGATGCTTCCGGTGAAGCTGGCAGCACTCAATGGTGGGATGACAGAGGCTGAGGCCATCAGCCGTTCTTGGCATGCGGGAATGGTGGCCTGCATGGGATCCGGCCTGATCGAAATCGCAGGAGCCTTCAGTGCCGACCGCTTAAGACGCTGGCTCCCGCGAGCCGCCCTGCTCTCCACCCTTGCCGGGATCGCCCTCGGTTACATCGCACTGGGCTTCCTGCTGCGGACCTATGCCCACCCTCTGGTCGGACTTACGAGTTTGGCCGTGATCGTTCTTGGCTATTACGCCAAGGTGCGCTGGCCGTTGCCCACAGGCCTGATGGCCGTTCTTCTGGGCATGGTTCTCGCCTGGAGTAGCGGCTTGATCACTCCCAGTCCAGGCGCTTGGCAGGACAGCATCCGCACCATCAGCTGGCATCCACCAACCCTTCAGCTGCAAATTCTTTGGGAGAACCGAGCAGACCTCTTCCCCTGGCTCGGGGTGATCGTGCCGATGGGGCTTTTCAATGTGATCGGATCCCTGCAAAACCTTGAAAGCGCGGAAGCCGCGGGTGATCGCTACGCCACCCGCACCTGCCTGCTGATCGACGGTGTTGGGACGCTCGCTGCTGCTGCCCTTGGCTCCTGCTTCCCCACCACGATCTACATCGGCCACTCCGGCTTCAAAGACATGGGGGCCCGCTCTGGTTATTCCTGGCTGAACGGAGTCGTGATGTCGGCAGCCTGCTTCTTTGGTTTATTCGAGTTGCTGGCGCTCTTGATCCCGATCGATGCCGGCATGGCGATCGTGCTCTACATCGGCATCGCGATGACCGCGCAAGCGTTTCAAGCCACACCCTCACGCCATGCACCCGCCGTGGTGCTCGGACTGCTTCCTGGCCTGGCTGGATGGGGCGCCCAATTGCTGAAAGCCGGTTTACGCGCAGGCGGTCTGGGCACTGCAGAGCGACCTTTCAACCAAGAGATGGTTCAGCAGCTCGCCAGGGGAGATGTCTGGGCGGCGGGTGCGTTTGCTCTGGAGCAAGGACAAATCATCACAGCCATGCTGCTTGCAGCGTTGCTGGTCTTTGCCATTGAAGGCCGATTCCTCGCCGCGGCAAGCTGCAGCGGATGCGCGGCCGTATTCGCTTGGTTTGGCGTGATTCATGCCTGGCAATTTTCCACCGCTGACACCGTTGTGCACTTGGGTTGGGGAACGGGTCAGCCCTGGGCCATCGCCTATGCGGGGATAACCGTGTTGGTGTTGATCGCCCGACGCTTACCCAAACAGCAGCAAGGGAACTGATCACTTGCCGATACAGAAGCGAGAAAAGATCCGATCCAACACCGACTCCGTGAGTTGCTCACCGGTGATCTCACCCAGGCTGCGAATCGCCTGACGCAAGTCAATCGTCCAAAAATCCCAAGGAAGGCCATCGGCCGCCACCTGCTCACTGCGGGCCAGGGCCTCAGCCGCAGTGGACGCCAGATCGGACTGACGCTGATTCAAGGCCAAGAGCAGAGGCTGCTCGCTCAAGCCTCCACAACGCTCCAACACCGCACGGACGAGATCCTGCTCCCCCTCTCCAGTGACGGCGCTGAGGCGCACATCGGCAACCGGCGAGGACACAGGCCCAGCAACGGAATCAGCCTTGAGAGAAAGGTCGGCTTTGTTGCCCACCCGTAAGCAGGGAACCCCTTCAGGGATCTGGGAAAATAGGGCTTGATCCTCCTGCGACCACCCCTGAGCGAGATCAAACAACAGCAGCACCAGATCGGCACTGGCCAGGGCATCGCGGCTGCGGGCAATCCCCAACTGTTCCACGGCATCACAGGTGGCCCTGATCCCTGCAGTGTCGAGCAGGGTGATCGGCACGCCATCCAGCACGATCTCACTTTCCAGTAAATCTCTTGTGGTGCCAGGCAAGTCGGTCACGATCGCCCGCTCCCGGCGACTCAACAGGTTGAGCAGGGAGCTCTTCCCCACGTTTGGCCGGCCCACCAGCGCCACCCTCAATCCATGGCGAACAACGGATCCCCGCTCGCCATCGGCCACCAGCGTGTTCAACTCCATCCGCACTGCCTGCAACTCCTGCAGAAGCGCCGCACCATCTAAAGGGGGAAGATCCTCTTCAAAGTCCACACGGGCCTCCAACTCACTGAGCTGATCGAGCAAGCGCTCCCGCAGGACCACCATTTTTTTCTGGATCCCGCCATCAAGACCCGCCATCGCCAGCTGCGCTGCCCGCTGGCTGCGCGCTCCCACCAGATCACCAATCGCCTCCGCCCGGGTGAGATCAAGACGGCCATTCAGCACAGCCCGCTGGCTGAATTCACCGGGCAGGGCCCGTCGCACACCCGGCTGCTCCAAGACGCGCGCCAGCACCTGCTGCACAGCGATGACCCCGCCGTGACAGTGGATTTCGACCACGTCCTCCCCGGTGAAACTGCGCGGCGCCAACATCACGAGCACCAGCACCTCATCGAGCCGTTCCACACCACCGGCAGCCACCACATGGCCATACACAATCCGGTGGCTCTCCCACAGCTGTTGACCAGGAATCACCGTGATCGCAGCAACGGCGCGCACAGCACTGGGACCCGACAAGCGAATCACGGCGATGCCCCCCTGCCCCGGTGCTACAGCCGTAGCGATCGCGGCGATCGAAAGTGCCTGATCTGGCCCAATCCCAGACATTCCCCGATCCCTGCCGCCATCACGCACTCCTTCCTACGATCCCGAAGCTTCCATAGCCGCACGATCGGCAAGCAGTTTCGATGAAGCGGTTGCGGAACACATTTCAGCGACGCTTGAACCGATGGCTGCAGTGGATCTGGCGGCAGGAAGGAACGGCGGGCCAACGCGCCCGCGGACTCGCCGCAGGGGTGTTTTGCGGCTGCTTTCCCTTTTTTGGATTTCAAACCCTGCTGGGAATTGGCTTGGCAAGCCTGGTACGCGGCAACCATCTGCTGGCCGCCGCAGGCACCTGGATCAGCAATCCATTCACCTATGTGCCGCTGTTTTGGTTCAACTACCGCCTAGGGGCACTGATCCTCGGGGAAGGCGCTGGCTGGCCGGGGCTCAACAATCTCAATCAAGAGCTGCTCGCCACGGCAGGGTGGGATGTGATGAGCCGGCTTTTGCTTGGCTCAAGCCTGACTGGAACAGTGTTTGGTGGCCTGAGCTGGTGGCTCACCCTTCACTGCCTGCAACCCAAAAGAACTGGCAGCCCCAACCCTCATCGTCGAGAGCGAGGCCAAAGGTAACCCCCTTCCGTGCGCTCTCAGGCCTGCATCACAGATGAAATCCACGTTCCAAGAGGCAGCCAATCATCTTCTTGATCAATCGGCTCCCAAAGCGATTCGATCACGGGGCGGGTGGGTGTCTGGCTCAAGTTCCAGCGCCTTAAGCGTTCCGACACGGAGGCTTCTGGCTCAGATGCTGCTCGTGCCTCGCTGGCCTGGGTCTGCCACCACCAGGCATCGCGCCAGGCTTGCCACACCTCCCTGCTAGGCGCTTCCCCATCGCTCAAGACAACAGGCAAGCCCTCAGGCTCCTGGGGCAACCCAGCGGATTGAATCGTCGAAGCGAGACCAGTAAAAAAGTCTCCATAAGCAACGGGCCAGCTCGCGAGTAAATCCTGCGTTGCGCTCACCAGGCGATCATCACTGTCCACATCAGGATTGGGGGTCAATCCCAATCGCCTCAGCAAACAGAAGCGATAGTGATTTTGATAGCTGCTTGCATACTGCTCAAGCGACTGCTCCATGGACGACCGAGCGAGCAACATCGCCAAAGGGTTTTGGAGAAGCTGCAAATTCTTTCGGCAGATCGCTGGCTGACGTCCATAGGAATACAGCCCGGTCTGATCGAAATAAGCCGCCGTAAAACTCGGATCCCAGCGGTCTAAAAAGGCAAACGGTCCGTAATCAAAGCTTTCACCAACGAGCGACATGTTGTCGGTATTGAGCACGCCATGCACAAAACCAGCTGCCATCCACTCAGCTGCCAAGCGAGCCACCCGCCGCACCAACTCTGCATAGAAGGCGAGAAGCTGATGCTCCAAAGCCGGGCGATCGCCATCAGGGGCTGGATGGGCTGCCGCAACATCGGGGTAATACACCGCCACCACATGGCGGAGCAAGCGCTCCAACCCCTGGGGGTCACGCAAAGACAACAACCGCTCACAGCTACCAAAACGCAGATGGGTCCGTGCCATCCGAACCATCACCGCACTCCGCGTCGGCGATGGTTCGTCCCCACGCCAAAGGTCCTCACCGGTTTCGATCAACGACAACGTGCGGCTCGTGGTCACCCCAAGACGATGCAACGCCTCGGAGGCGATCACTTCACGAACCCCTCCTTTCAAGGTGAGGCGTCCATCCCCACCACGACTCCAAGGGGTGGTGCCACTCCCCTTGCTGCCGAGGTCTTGAAGCAAACCGGTTCGATCGCGCAGTTGGCCATAGAGAAAGCCGCGGCCATCTCCTAGCTGGGGGTTGTAGGTGCCGAACTGGTAGCCGTGATAGCGCAGAGCAAGCAGGGGCACACGCTCTTCAAAACGGCCATAGGCCCCCTCGAAGTCTGGGTCCGAAACAGCCTCTGGCTCCAACCCCAGCTGACGCAACAGGGCGTTGTTGCGAAAGCGCAACTGCGTTCTGGGGAACACTGCCGCCTCCACCACATCCCAATACGACTCACCCAAACCCTCGATGGAGGGTTCGAACGGCAAGGACAACAGCGGATTCCTCAACTCTGGCCGGTTCGGGCGATGTCGATCACATCGGCCATCGAGCGGATCTGGTCCATCGTGCGCTGCAGCTGCGCTGAACTCCCAAGCTCCACCATCAAATCGATCCGAGCCGGCTTGCCGTAGGCCGTTCTCACCTGCGCATCACTGACGTTGATCGAACCATCGGACAAACGCATCAGGATGTCCTTCAAAATGCCAACGCGATCAATCACCTCAATGCGCAATTGAGCAGGGAATCGCGATCCCGCTTCTTGCAGCGATGGATTCCAACGAACCGGTAAGCGACGTTCCGTCGGGATCGCTTCCAGGTTGGCGCAATCTTGACGATGGATGGTGATGCCGTGATTACCAAGGGCCACAGCACCCAGGATCGGCTCTCCTGGCAGAGGACTACAACAGCCACCAAGGCGATGATCCAAGCCCTCCACCCCAAGGATGGGCGCCGCTCCCGCAGACAGCACCTCACGATGGGGCGTGTGCTCGGACTGCTTGAGCAGTTGCTTGGCAACCTCCTCATTGCTCAGGGGTGCCTCCACCGCAGCCGTTTGCAGGCGAATTTCTTCGCGCAAACGATTGAGCACTTGATGCAGCGTTAACGCCCCAAAGCCAAGACCAGCCAGCAGATCTTCCGTGGTTTGCAGGTTGCAACGCTCAGCCACCCTGCGCATGGCTTCACTGCCCAACAAGGCATCAAAACCACTCCGTCCCAGCTCGCGCTCAAGCAACTCTTTGCCGCGATCGATCGTCTCATCACGATGGCTGCGTTTGTACCACTGACGGATGCGATTTCGTGCGGTTGGAGTGGCTACAAAATTGAGCCAATCCAAACTTGGATGGGCACTTTTTGTTGTGAGAATATCAATGAAGTCACCATTTTGAAGTGGGGTCGACAAGGGCACCAGCCGATCATTAATTCTCACGCCATGGCAATGATTTCCCACCTCGGAGTGAATGCGAAAGGCAAAGTCAACGGCCGTTGATCCCTTACGGAGCCCCACCACATCGCCCTTAGGCGTAAACACAAACACTTCCTCGTCGAAGAGGTCTTCCTTGATCGACGCGAGGTAGTCGTTGTGATCATCCGAGCCCCCCTCCTGCTGCCAATCCACAAGCTGACGCAGCCAGTTGAAACGCTCGGTGTCCCCTCCGGTCGCCGGGGATCCACCCTCTTTGTATTTCCAATGTGCGGCAATGCCAAATTCCGACACTTGATGCATTTCCCAGGTCCGGATCTGCACCTCGATCGGACGATGGCGACCAATCACAGCGGTGTGAAGGGATTGATAGCCATTGGGCTTCGGCAGCCCGATGTAGTCCTTGAACCGGCCAGGGATCGGCCTAAACGTGTCGTGAACAACGGCGAGGGCGCGATAACAGCTCTCAACATTCGGCGCAAGGATCCTCAACGCCGCCACGTCGTAGATCTCGTGAAACTCCTTTTGCTGGCGCTGCATCTTTGTCCAGATGCCATAGAGATGTTTCGGACGACCACTTACCTCACAGCTGTCGAGGCCCACGGCAGCCAAGCGATCGCAGAGCAACTGAACCGTGACCGAGAGGCGATCCTCCCGCTCACTGCGCTTGGTTGAAACCTCCTGCTGCATTTCACGGAAGGCCTCAGGCTCCAGCAACTTGAAAGAAAGATCCTCGAGTTCCCATTTGAAGCGTCCAATCCCCAAGCGATTGGCCAGCGGGGCATAGATCTCACGCGTTTCCCTGGCGATGCGTTGCCGTTTCTCCTCTTTGAGCGCCCCAAGCGTGCGCATGTTGTGCAGACGGTCCGCCAGCTTCACCAACACCACTCGGATGTCACTGGCCATCGCCAAAAACATCTTGCGCAGATTCTCGGCTTGCGCCTCAGTGCGATTGGTGAAATGCAGGCCGCCCAGTTTGGTGACGCCCTCCACCAACTCACGCACCTCAGGTCCGAAATGGCTTTCGAGCTGATCGGGGGTGACATCGGTATCTTCCACCACGTCATGGAGGAAGCCCGCTGCAATCACGCTGGCACTGGCCCCGATGTCTCGCAAAAGATCCGCGACGGCCACCGGATGCACGATGTAAGGGTCACCGCTGGCGCGGAACTGCCCCTCGTGCAGTTGAAACGCAAAATCAAAGGCAGCCGCTAATAGGGCCTCTGGATCGGTTGGACAACTGTGGCCGATACCCGGAGGAACGTGCGTCAAACATTGCTTCAACCACTCGGGAAGCTCGATGCCGTAGTCATCAGGCGTGCGAGCGGGACGTTCACGCAATGCCGTTAAACCGCAGGCCGCAGGAGTCGATCCAGACTGAGTCTGGGAGGGATCCGGTGCAGAGGTTGCGTTGAGCATCCGACCCGGCGGGTGCATCCATGGTATGTAGGCATGAGGCACCGTGCTTTCTTTCATGCCCAACGCGCCAGGAACGGTTCTGTCGCTGAATCAGTTGCGTCTGCGCTACCCGGGAAGTCCGTCCTGGACGCTGGACGGATTGGATCTCAGCCTGCAATCGGGAGATCGCTTGGCACTCGTTGGTCCGTCTGGATGCGGGAAGAGCACCGTGGCAAGAGCGGCCTTGCAACTACTGCCTCCAGGGAGCTGCTGCGAAGGAGATCTCCTTCTGAATGGTCAAGATCCACGCCAACTGAGTCGGCCTGCCCTGCGCGCCCTGCGCGGGGAAGCGGTGGGCCTGGTGTTTCAAGACCCGATGACTCGGCTCAATCCATTGATGACCGTGGGCGGCCACCTCCTCGACACCTTTGCCGCTCACCGGCCAGGCATGGGGCATCACGAGCGGAAAGACCGCGCAGAAAGCTTGCTGGAACAGGTAGGCATCGGGGCCGAGCGCTTTCGGGCCTACCCCCACGAATTCAGTGGTGGCATGCGCCAGCGTTTAGCCATCGCCCTGGCCATTGCCCTGGCACCACCGCTGGTGATCGCCGACGAACCCACCACCAGCCTGGATGTGGCAGTGGCGGGGCAGGTGATGGCGGTGCTGCGCAATCTCTGCGAAGAGCTGGGCAGCGCCCTGCTGCTCATTACCCATGACTTGGCCATGGCCAACCGCTGGTGCGAAGACATGGCGGTATTGGACGGGGGCCGTCTTGTGGAACAAAACAGCAGCGATCAGGTGCTGACCCATCCCCAATCCGAGATCGCCAAGCGGCTTGTTAGCGCGGCCAGGGCCAGAGAGGGAGGCGATACGCCGGAAACACCTGACGGCACCCCCGTCCTGCAGGTGGAAGGCTTGCGCTGTTGGCACAACCTCGGCGGACCACCCTGGTCTCCCAACTGGCTGAAAGCGGTTGATGGCGTGAGCTTCAGCTTGCAATCCGGAGAATCACTGGGAGTGGTCGGCGGCTCTGGCTGCGGGAAAAGCACCCTGTGCCGAGCCTTGATGGGACTCACGCCCATTCGGGGGGGCGACGTTTGGCTGCAGAACCAGAACCTGCTGCAACTGCGCGGCAGCGCTGAACGCCAAGCACGACGCACCATTCAGATGGTGTTTCAAGACCCGCTGGCCTGTCTGAATCCAGCCCTCAGCGTTGCCGACGCCATCGCAGACCCCCTGCTGATCCATGGACTCGCCTCACGGGCAGCCGCTCGAGAACGGGCAAGGGAGCTCCTGGAGCTGGTGGGACTATCACCAGCGGATCATTTTCAAAATCGACTGCCCAAGCAACTATCTGGTGGCCAACAGCAACGCATCGCCATTGCACGCGCCCTGGCTTTAGACCCGCAGGTGCTGATCTGCGACGAAAGCGTGAGCATGCTCGATGCGGAGATCCAAGCCGAAGTCCTGGCACTGCTCAGAGGTCTGCAGCAAGACCTCGGCCTGGCGATGATTTTTGTGACCCATGACCTCTCGGTGGCGAGCGGCTTCTGCCACCGCGTGCTCGTGCTGGATCGAGGGCATGTTGTGGAAGAAGGTCCCGGAGATCGGTTGCTCCATCAACCGCAAGCAGCCATTACCCGCACCTTGGTGGAAGCCTGTCCACTGCTGCCAACCAGCACCCCATGAGCATCCAGGCTTTCGTCCATGACATCGACATCGTGGGGTGCATGTACCCCTTCACCTTCATGTTCCAGCCGCTGACCAAGGTGATTGAACTCAGAGTCTGGTGTTGATTTATGAGCAACAAAAAATGAGATCCCGCCTCGATTTACGCAGAGAGATTAAACACTTGAATCCTTGCTCCGTTAACGCAAATCACTGTTGAACAAAGCCATCCGTTTGAAGGAGAGTTATTCCGATTGAATCGGACGGGAATGGGAAGCACAACCACCCATCTCTGCCGTGAAAATATTCAGACATAGGTTCTGCTTTTACAGTCATAACTTGGTTGGAATTCAGCGCTGAGATGACATCGTCCCCCCATATCAAGGGTCATGGCATCTACAAATTCCTTGCAAATCTCCATCTCCGGTGATCGGTGGTGGGGAGGGTTCACAGCGGAAATCACACTCACCAATTCATCCACACAAGATCTTGCGAATTGGAGCTACAGCTTTGATAGCCCCCACCTCATCAACACCGCTCCTTGGGGAGCCGAGATCAGTGCTGTTCTTCTCGACAACGGCCTCACCCGCTACACCCTGACGGGACAAGACTGGGGAGAAAAGATTCCAGCCGGAGAGTCGGTCACCATTGGATTCAATGGAACCCAAGGCACGGATCTAGGCAATCAAGGGGAACTGTCTGCGGCCATGCTCTTCGGCTCAGACAGCGCGGAAGCCGTGATGTCTCAGGTGAGTGAAGAGAGCTCTGAGAGTTCTGACACGACGACTAATCCAGGGTTTGAACCAGGCATTGAGACCCCTGCGATGACGTCGCAGGTGACGTCGCCGATGGAGTCAACCATGGCGTCACCGATGTCGGAGCAGAGCGTGGGAGATCACGGGATGAACCATGGTTCCAGTTCTGGGGATTACATCGACATCAACACCTGGGGTTCCTTTCATGGCTCCAATCACAACTCCGAGCACGATGAGTTGGTGGGTGGTCGCACAGCGATCACGACAGAAGCGATGCTTGCCTACAACGGCTTGCGTGCCTTTGCGGGCCTGGATGTTGTTGAGATTGAGGAAGTTGGTGAGTGGGCATTCGCCCAGGGTCTGACGAACAACTCCGAGGCTTGGGGTGATGACACCAAAGGGGTGGGACTTTGGTTTGCCATGCAGGGAGCCAAGGTGGGCTGGATCTCCGATGCGTCCTACGACCCGCAAATTTTGGCCGACATTCAACGCACGGCTCGTTTGGGCAGCAGTGGTGAAGTGATGCAGATGATTGAGCAGTTTGGCCATGAGGGTTTTGCCGACCATCTAACAACCAATCAACTGGAAGAAAATTTCATCAATACCCTCAAAATGGAGCCACACTACGGAGGTTGGATGCATGGACGCACCCACGGCTTTCGTGACATCGAAGGCGTAGCTATTGCCCATGATATTCACCATTTAACAGTGTTGGGATGGGATCAGAATGAACCCTTTATGAATGACACCTTCGACTGGCCCCAATGGCCTGCCCTCGATGTCAGCGACAACACAGTCATCAACTATTTCCAAGGAATTGTTGCGCTGGGAGATCCACTTTCTGAGAACCTAGAAAATCTTTCTGGAAGCACACCATCGCCTGGTTCAAGCGATACAGAGCCTTCACAAAGCTCCTCACTGTCTGATCCCGGACCGTCTGATCCCATCACGGGGTCCCCCCTGGAGATTCAGGTCAGTGGTGATCTTTGGGAGGGTGGCTTCACCGCCTCGATGAATGTGACCAATCAAAGCGAGCAAACATTGGACGATTGGGGGGTCAGTTTCATCAGCACGCATCAGTTTTACGGAGAATCTTGGGGGGTTGATGTCTCTACGCAAGAGATTGGAGACGGCCTTTACAGCTACGAGCTCACAGGGGCTGATTGGGCGCAATCGCTCGCCGCTGGTCAAGCCATGACGGTGGGATTCAATGCCTTGAGCGCAGAGGACCTCAGCGGGGATGCGTCTCTGACATCCGAACTGCTGATGGCACCTGGAACGGAGCTCACGCTCCTCTAAGCACTTCGTTTCCGCAGCACGATCAACAGTTTCTCCATCACCTCTGGGAGCGGGGCCTCAAACACCATCCGCTCTTTCGTGATCGGATGGTCGAGGCCCAACTGAAAGGCATGCAGGGCTTGCCCAGGAAGCTCCATCGGCAATTTCCTGCAGCGGCTGTAGGTGATATCCCCCACCACGGGGTGATTGATATGGGCACAATGCACGCGGATTTGGTGCGTTCGTCCCGTATCGAGCTTGAAGCGCAAGAGGGAGTAATCGCCCAATCGCTCCTGGAGGGTCCAGTGCGTGCGCGCATAGCGGCCGTTTTCATCACTTACCACCGCATATTTTTTGCGATCCACAGGGTGACGGCCAATCGCACCAACGATCGTGCCCGACTCCCCTTGCGGCACCCCATGCACCACCGCCAGATACTCGCGCGAGGCAATCCTTTGTTGGATCTGAGACTGCAAACGCACCAAAGCCACCTGTGATTTGGCCACCACGATGCAGCCCGTCGTGTCTTTATCAAGGCGATGGACCACACCAGGCCTCAATTTGCCGCTGATTCCTGGTAAGTCCGGGCAGTGATGCAACAGGCCATTCACCAGGGTTCCATCCTTGTTTCCAGGGGCTGGGTGCACGGTCAAACCGGCTGGCTTGTTGATCACGATCAAGTGCTCGTCTTCAAAGAGCACATCGAGATCCATCGGCTCGGGTTTGAGGTAAGGCAGCGGTTCTGGCGGTGGCATCCAGAGCTGCACCTGGTCTCCCTCTCGCAAGGGAGTTTTGGCTTTCCCCGTCTTGCCATTCACCCGCACATATCCAGCATCAATGAACTTCTGGATCCGAGACCGGCTTTGCTCAGACCGCTGACTGACCAACCAGCGATCCAAACGCATCGGCAGCGGTTTGGGATACGTAAGCGTCAGCAGATCACCCTCACCCTCACCAAAACCATGCGTAAACACCTCCTCCGGCAAAGGGGGTCTCACACGCCCTTGGCCTTCAACGCTCAAGCCTCCTCCAGTTCCGGCAATTCCAAAGCAATCGAGCCCAACAGCGATCGCCGGAAATCATCGAGCAACCGCTGCGCCATCCGTGCCGTATCGCCGGAGGTATGGCGTTCGGCCGTTGCTGCCAACCAAAACGCTGGATCCGCGGTCTGCCCAGACACCGGTGTGCCATATCGCTGTTCAAGGACGGACAAAACCACCCCGGAAGCCTCCCGTCCCTGCGACTCGATCAACAATTTCAAGAACGCCTGAGCCACCAACTCACCGTCATAGGCCGCCTGTCCGATGTCATCACAAAGGGCCAAATGCAGCGCCGCCCGTTGATCATCCAAGCGGGGTGGCAGAACACCCGGAGCATCGAGCAAGTCCAAATCTTGGCCCAGCCGCACCCAGCGCAAGGTGCGGGTCACGCCAGCCCGACGGGCACTCGCCACCACCTTTTTCTTGACCAGACGATTGATCAAGGCCGACTTCCCCACATTGGGAAATCCCAGGGTGAGGGCGCGCACTGCCCGCGGGCGCATCCCCCGGGTCTTCCGCCGCTCATTGAGTTGATTTCCAGCTCGAATCGCCGCCTGCTGCACCAGCTTCACCCCCGTACCAGCCTTGGCATCACACCAAACCGTGCGCTGCCCCTGCGCTTTAAACCACTGATCCCAGGCCTCCCATGCCGCAGGCGTCACCATGTCGCGTCGATTAATCACCAGCAAATGCTGCTTCCCCTTCAACCAGCGGTTGAGATGGGGGTGTCCGGTGGCGAGGGGAATGCGAGCATCACGCACCTCAATCACCAAATCAACCTTGTCGAGGTTGCGCTTGAGCTGCTGTTCCGCCTTGGCGATATGCCCCGGGTACCACTGAATCGGAGGTGTGCTCACGGCACCACCAAAACCGGACAGGGGGCGAGCTGAATCACCCGCGCTGCCGTGCTGCCACTTTCGGCTTCAAGATTCACGCCGCGGGTGCCCATCACAATCACATCCACATTCAACTCGTCTGCCACGTCGCAAATCACAAACGCTGGCATCCCCTCACGCTCCACCACCTCACAGGACACCCCAACCTGCTCAAAGCGGGCTTTGGTTTCGGCCAATAGCGTTGCCACCACTGCATGGTCATGCATCTCAGGGCGCTCGGACTGAATCACAGACAACAGGATCAGCCGGCTGTCATGGCTGCGTGCCAAGTCCAGGGCTTTGCTCGCCGCTTCAACAGCCTCTCGGCTCTGATCAAGCGGAAACAACACGGTTTCAAACATTGGGCCACCTCCGTTAGTACCCCTCTTTTTCAGTGCTAGCGCGTAATCGGGTTAATCTCGCCCCGATTTCACACCTCACGACATAACCACATGGCGAAGCGTTCCCTGGCAAAACTGAATACCGGCGACTTGAGCGGCAAACGCGTTCTCGTGCGGGTCGACTTCAACGTGCCTCTGAACGACGCCGGTGCCATCACAGACGACACCCGCATTCGTGCAGCACTGCCAACCATCAACGACCTGATCAGCAAAGGCGCCAAAGTGATCCTCGCGGCACACTTCGGCCGCCCCAAGGGTCAGGTCAACGACAAGATGCGCCTCACCCCAGTCGCTGCACGGCTTAGTGAGCTGCTCAGCAAGCCTGTTACAAAGACCGACAGCTGCATCGGACCCGATGCCGAAGCCAAAGTGAATGCCATGGCCAACGGTGACGTGGTGTTGCTCGAGAACGTGCGCTTCTTTGCTGAAGAAGAAAAGAATGACGCCAACTTCGCCAAACAGCTTGCTGGACTGGCTGATGTCTACGTCAATGATGCCTTCGGTGCCGCCCACCGTGCCCACGCCTCCACCGAAGGCGTGACCAAGTTCCTCAAGCCCTCCGTGGCTGGCTTCTTGATGGAGAAGGAACTTCAGTATCTCCAGGGCGCCGTGGATGAGCCCAAGCGTCCTTTGGCGGCCATCGTTGGTGGCTCCAAGGTGAGCAGCAAGATCGGCGTCCTCGAAGCCTTGATCGACAAGTGCGACAAGGTGCTGATCGGCGGCGGCATGATTTTCACCTTCTACAAAGCACGCGGTCTGGCCGTCGGCAAGAGCCTCGTGGAAGAAGACAAGTTGGAACTGGCCAAGGAATTGGAAGCCAAAGCCAAGGCCAAAGGCGTTGAGCTGCTGCTCCCTACCGATGTCTTGCTCGCCGACAACTTCGCTCCTGATGCCAACAGCCAGGTGGCAGACGTGACTGCGATTCCCGACGGCTGGATGGGACTCGACATCGGCCCTGATGCCATCAAGGTGTTCCAAGCAGCCTTGGCTGATTGCAAGACCGTGATCTGGAATGGCCCCATGGGCGTGTTCGAATTCGACAAGTTCGCAGCCGGAACCAACGCCATTGCCACAACCCTGGCTGAACTCGGCGGCACAGGCTGCTGCACGATCATTGGCGGTGGCGACTCCGTGGCGGCTGTTGAGAAAGCTGGCCTGGCCGAGAAGATGTCTCACATCTCCACCGGTGGTGGCGCCAGTCTCGAGCTGCTGGAAGGCAAGGTGCTTCCCGGCGTCGCTGCCCTTGACGACGCCGCTTGATGTAAGCCGCTGCAACACTCAGCTGATTAATTAGCTGAACTCAGGGCCGTTCCAATGGGAGCGGCCTTTTTTTTGCAATCGACGCCTCTCTGGCCGAGGAGGAAGTCCCAGTCGCTGCCGTTCTGCCGTCATGGCAGCGCGTGCCTCCCGAAACAATTCGCGTCGGCCTTGGCGTTGCTCCTGCTTGCACAAACGAAAGGCCTCGATCGTTGTGGCTGACTGGAGACAACGTTGCTTGGCTGCTAACAACGCTTGTTGCTGATCCATGCTGCTCAGCTCCCAACGGCGCCTTGCTTCAAACAGCTGCTGCTTCTGCGCTTCGGTGAGCTCGGCTCGCGCAGCACGCAACGTCATCGGAGACTCTGCCCAGCCGGTGGCTGGATGAAGGGCAGCGGCTGCAAACGCAGCGCAGGGGATGAACAGGTAACGCTTCCAATGCTGAGGGGTGACCATCTAAGGCGTTCAAACAACGCCCTCATGCTGAAAGCAAGCTTCCGTGGAAATCTGACGAGAACGGCCCCTAAGCATGACTGGATCTAACCGATCCCATCACCCTTTAAGCCATAAACCCAGCGACAGCAGACCGGCTGCAGCAATCCAGCTGCCCGTGACCCTCACCGCGATCTTGAGCCCCAGGCTGCGCATCACCACCACCTGGCCGCTGATCAACACCGACAGCACGGCCACGGCACTCACCACCCCCAGCATGTCGAGCGAGCCCCCAGAGCGGGCAGACGGCATGGTGAAGCCATTCACCAATCCAAACAACGCCCCAGAGGTGATGACCAGCAAAGCCAACAGAGAGGAACGAACCCTCTGGGCCAGGGCCACCAACACCCCCACCCCAATCACCATCAAGGTGGTGATCAGGCCCAGCGTTTGATCCAGTCCCCAGATCCGGCCCACCGAACCGCCCAGCCACCAGCTCACGGGCAAGAGAGCAAGCAGTAAGCGCCCTCCAGCCGCACCCTGCTGACCCGCCAACAGGGCCAGGCCAAGAACCAGCAACACATCCGACGGCGTGATCAGGAGGTGGACGATGCCGTCATAAAAGCCCCCGAAACCGGTCTCCGTGAGATGGGCAAAAAGCAATGGCATCAGGCACCTCCCAGCTGCATTAACGACCAAACACCCACCAAGGCGATCAGCACCCCACAAGCCCGCTGCACCCGCAGGCCCCATGGGAAGCGATCCAGTTCACCCAGCGCAATACCCACCAAATGCAGCAAGCCGGTGGCCACCACAAAAGCGAGGCTGAACAGCAGCGCATCCGCTCCATCGGGCAACTCCTCGCCATGGGCATAGCCATGAAAGAGGGCGAACAGCCCCACCAACCCGGCCGCGACCGTTAGGGGCAGACGCTGCTGAAGCATCACCATCACCCCCAGCACCAAAGCCGACAGGGCAATTCCCGTTTCCACACCCGGCAGGGGTAGCCCCAACATGCCTGCCAAGCCGCCGAAGGCCATCACCATCGGGAAGGCCACGGGCAACAACCAAATGGCTGGCATGCCCAGAACAGCCCCCCAAAGGCCAACAGCCACCATCGCCACCACATGATCCAATCCGGTGACGGGATGCAGCAGCCCTGCCAGCACACTGCTGGCACCACCGTCCGCGACATGGGCCTGCGCCGCCGGTGCCATCACCAAGGCCACCAGCGCCAACAGCACAAACGCTTTGTTGAACATGCTCCGCTGCGTCATCTCAGGCACCTCCGCTGAGCATCGCCAGCGTGGTCTCGATCGTCCAATAAGCACCAGCACAGCCAATCGCCCAGGCCGGGAGGCGCTGCACCCACAACGGCCAGCGGATCTGCAACTGCCGAAAGCTGCGCTGCAGGCCCAGCACCAGCACCACAAACAGGTCTTGGCCAATTTCAATCCCCACGTTGAACAGCAGCAACGCCAGCAGCAGCTCATGGTGAGGAAGGCCCAGGTCCGCCAAGCCCCGGGCATAACCAAAGCCGTGCAGAAGACCAAAGCCACAGGCCAGAAGCCAGGGATGGCGGAGGGTGAAGCTGGTGCGCCCACGCAGGAAGCGGACCACTTCCGTGCCCATGAACAGGATCGAAAGCGCAATCGCGGCATTGAGAGGCGCCGCCGGAATCTGCACGATCCCCACCGCCGAAACCGACAAGGTGATGCTGTTGGCGAGCGTGAAGGCCGTGACCGTTTTCAGCAGCATCCAGCCATCGCGCACGATCAGCACGAGACCGAGCAGCAACAACAGGTGATCGCCCCCCAGAAGGATGTGCTCGATCCCGAGACGCAGATAGGACCACACCCCTGGATGGCCATCGGCCTCGGAGGCCGAGGGAATCACAGCCGAAGGCCGTTCCGGCTGGATCAACAGGGTCTGGAGGGAATCCGTCTGCCAGGGCTTCACCCGCAGCAGCACCTCCGTGCCGGCGCCTCCCAAGCCATCGATGCTGATGGCTCGGCCCTCAAGGGGCTCACGGCAACGGAGCTGGGCGCGATACACCAAGGCCCGGGCCTCTCGGCTTGTGGCCAGATCGCCGTTGAGGGCGCAGTCATCCGGGAAGCGAGGCGCAAGCGGCAGTTCCCGCCCCTGGAGCAAGGGCAATTTCCACAGCATCTGGTAATCGCTAACCCCGGTGGCCTCGAGCTCCAGAAAGCCAGGAAACAGGTCGTGAGCAGTCGCCCAACGGGGCAGCAGCAACGCCGCAACCAGTAACAGGGGAAGAAGACAGCGACGCACCATGATCAGGGCTGAGGCATGCGCACGCTGTATTTCGCCAGCAGCTGGCGGTACAGCCCCTCTTGTTGGTCTTGACGCTGGGCAGCCTGCCAATCGCGTAGGACCGCATCACGCACCTGCTCCAGAGGCGGCAGCGTGCCTTGCTTCACAGCCGACACCCGCACAAGATGCATCCCATAGGCGGAGGGGATGGGCCCGACCCAAGCGCCGCGCGGTTGCTCAAGCAAAGCATCAGTGAAGCTGGAGCCGAATTGGGCCACCAGTTCACTGCGACGTTCTTCGCTCCAACGGCTCTCAATCATCGCCAGCGGGTCGCCAAGGGCCGAGGGGTTCACGCCTTGGCCGTTGCTATTGAGCTGGGCTTTCAAAGCTGCGGCATCCCGGTTCAAGCGATCACCTCGACGGGCAGGGTCAAGAAACACCTGTTCAAAACTCACCAGCGGTTCAGTGCGAAAGCGATCGGCATGGGCGATGAGATGGCCCTGCAACTCTTGATTGCTCGCGAGCGACAGCTTGAGCTCGCCCTCGTTCACAAACTCCATCTTCTGGCGCAGACGGCGGCGCACGATCGTGTCGTTGCGATCAAGCCCCAGAGCCATCGCCTCACGCACCAGCACCTCAGTGCGCACATGATCGTCAAACAGGCGCTGCAATTCCTCCTGAGAGGGAGGCCGTTGCCAGGTGCGCACGAATGCCTTCACCATGGTGGCCGCCTGCTCATCACTCACCACAATGTCCGCCGAGCCCTTCCCACCATCAGGGCTCCACAACGCCTGGAGCCCGAACAGGGCAGCACCCACCAGCAGAAAAGGAATGATGGGTTCCTTCAGGAGGGGCTGCAGGCGTTCGCGCCAGGGCATCAGGTGGGGTTGTACCAGATAGGACTGGTATAGGCCCGTTCCTGACTGGTGTAGGGCGCTTGGTCCGGCATCTCGTCGTAGAGGTTGAAATTCTTGCGGTCGTAGGCCAGCCAGGTGGGTGTGGGGATTTCGAGCACACGCACGTAATAGAACGCCTTGTGGCTGGGATCAAAGGAGGGATCGGTCCAATGGGCCGTGAGGTTGGTGGCGCCAATGGTGTTGGTGTACGTCGCCTCGCGCACGTTCACGCTGCTACCAACCGACGGGACCTTACCGTCGGCGCCGCGGGGGCGCTTGTCGGCGTCACTCCAAGAGACATCGAACACTTGCTCGTGGGTCTTGCCAGAGGCATCCAGCCAGCCTTTGACGACCTGAATGCGATCGAGATTGGCGCCATCGGGGTCCTTGCGGGCCTGGATGAGGAACGAGGGGACCTGCCCCTCGGCGGCAGCCATCAGATCACCACCCATGGGAACCCCCTTGGCACACGCGGACTTCGCCCAGTTCGCGGACTTGATCTCCTCACCGGTGTAGTCGTAGCCGCCATACACCCGCGCCGTCAGGCGGGTGCCGCTGGTCCCGAAGACTTCCTTGCGGGCCATGGCATCCCAGAGCGCCGTCCGGGTGTTACCCGAGGCCCACACTCCAGCCAAACCGGATGCCCCGAGCTGAAGAGCGGTGAGGTCGAGGGACGCATCTTTCGACGACTTGATCAGCACATCTTTCCAGCGCTCCGGGCTGGGCTCAAGGGCAGGAGACTTGCCCCACCAGTTGTCTTCCGCTGTGGAGGGCAGGCTGGAGTGCGAATCGGTGGAGCCGATCAAACCAAACTTGAACGGGTTCACCCCAAGCTCCTGCTCGAGCTGGAGACCACGCCGAAGGGCCTCTCGGGCGTACTCGTAGGGAATCATCTCCGGCGTCGTGGGCTTGAACCCGCCGAGGTTTGAGTTGTCGACGATGTTGAAGCTGGCGAACTCATCCTCCGGCGACAGCAGGGGATGGGTCTCACCGGTGCCCTTTGCCTGAGTGACCTCGATGATCGGCTCGAAGCGTTGGCGCATGCGGGCATAGTCCGCATCGATCGCCATCCTGGTCTTCTGATGCTGCGGCAGGAACATCGTGCCGCTGGAGAGGTTGCCGTTGTGGGGAATAGCCAGCACCCGACCGCCGAGCTGCGACTCATAGGCCTCCATGAACGCCCACAGATCCTCCACATCTTCTGAATCGAAAGCGGAGAACGGCAGGATCCTGTCCGTCATGGCTTTGTCGTCGCGGAAGATGACGACGCGGTGGAGATTGCCACCGCCGGGTTGACTGGTCCACTCGTAGCCAATCAGGCTGGTAAAGGTGCCGGGATTGTTGTAGCGCTCAGCAACGGTGTTATTCATCTCCCAGACGCTGGTCATATACGCGTCATTGGAGACCAAGGCCTCATCACCCTTGGCCATCCACTGCACAAGCAGATAAAAGGCTTCTCGGCCCTTGCCCGCCTTAAGCAAGTCGTGGAGTTCCTGGCCCAACGACGACTTAAGCAGTTCCGGATTGGATTCCTCCAAGCCCTGAGCAAGACCGAGATTCTCGGAGTGGTCGGCCACCACCAGGAAGTCGAGAGGGCGCTTCAGGGCCGCTTGCTGCCCTGAATTACTGGTAACCGTTTCGCCGCGGGCAAAGCGATAGGCCTCATCAAGTCCCAGCTTGGTGCCCGCCAAACCCGCGTCCGGAGATAAAGCGGTGTGCAGGTGGGTGTCCCCGAAGAAGGGACGGTTGCCAATGGCGCACTGGGCATCAGGCCCCGTCTGCGCAGCCGCATTCGCTTTGCTCTCCAAAGAAGGGCCTGGGCCGTTGGCGCAGGAGGCGAGCCCAGGGAGCACGGCGATGACAGCAGTCAGCGCTAGGGAGCGAAGTCGTCTAGCCACAAAAACCCTCAACCGTATTCATTCAGCTTCTTAAAAAACAACGCCGCAAACAACAGAGGGCAGGCACAGCCCAGAAGGATCACGCACAATCGGGATCATCTTGATTGGATCGGCTTCGTTCCTGATGCCCGGATTTCCGCTCATCGCTCCCGCCCAGCTGGCCGTGGTGGGGCTCGGCGCACTTGGTTTACCCATGGCGATCAACCTGCGCGAAGCCGGCTACAGGCTTCATGTGCACACCCGCAGCCGCATCGCAGAGAGCGATCCAAGCCTGCAAGCAGGTGCCTCCTCAGCAGCGGCTGTCTGCTGTGCCTCCCCCGCCGCAGCCGCCGGCGGCTGCCAAGCCCTGTTGCTCTGCGTCAGCGATGACGCCGCCGTGGAAGCGGTGCTCTGGGGAGAGCACGGAGCAGGCTTTGCCCTCGCACCAGGAAGCTTGGTGATCGATTGCTCCACGATCGCGCCAGCCACAGCGGAAGCGATGGCGAAACGGCTCGAGGAACGCAACGTGCACTACATCGATGCGCCTGTCACCGGAGGAACGGAAGGCGCCAAAGCCGGCACCCTCACCGTGCTCTGTGGTGGAGAAGCCATGGCACTGGAGCAGGCCCGACCGCTCTTGGAGGTGATCGGTGGCTCGATCCATCACTTCGGGCCCGTTGGCAGCGGCCAACAGGTCAAAGCGGTGAACCAGGTGCTGGTGGCCGGCAGCTATGCCGCTGTGGCAGAAGCCATCGCCCTGGGTCAACATCTCCAGCTGCCCATGCACCAGGTGGTGACCGCCCTGCAGCACGGAGCCGCTGGGTCATGGGCCCTGCAACATCGTTCAGCCGCGATGCTTGCGGATCACTACCCGCTCGGCTTCAAGCTCGCACTCCATCACAAAGACCTCAAGATCGCGCTGGATGCCGCCAAGGAGCAGCAGTTGGAACTCCCCATCACGCAACGCGTCCTGGAACAAGAGTCGGAACTCATGCAACAGGGGCTCGGGAACGCCGATGTGTCCGCGCTAAGGCGTTGCTACCCAGCTGATCCCCATTAGGGCTGGAGCTGACGTTTGTCGTCGACAACACGCACCTGCTTGCTGACGCTCACCACACCCTCTGGGTGCACCAACAACGCTGCCCACGTTTGGATGCCGGGTTGAAATGGAGCTTGCACTGACTTAAATAAGCCGCCCCCGCCGAGGGGCTGAAGCTGGATATCTGGACTTTCTTGCCCCAACACCTGCTCAGGGGTGAGGGCGATCAAACCACCCGCCAACAGAGCATCACCCAAGGGCTTGTCCACCACGACATCAACGTCGTAGCGGCTGCCAGTGAGCACACTGTCGGGAATGAGCAAGCTGATCGGCAGAGACTCCTTGGCCGTGGTCATGACCGATTGATCGCTCAGAATTTCCTGATTCGTAATCAAGCCGCTGTCCGTGGTCACCGCGAGACGCTGATTCGCATAAAAGGAATAGCTCAAGCCATCCTGCTGGCGTCTCCCGCTGACGGAAATCTGCATGGTAGAGCGACCATCTGAGGTGGCAGTGCCGGGCCTCACCGACCAATTCAGCTGAGGGAAACGGCTGCTGAACAGGCGATAACGCTCCTCCAGACCAGCGAATTGCTCCGGCGTAAACAGAGACTTCAACGCGGCAACATTTCCCTCGGACTGATTGAGGGCGGTTTCCAACCGCTCACTCAAATCAAACGGAGCTTGGGTCACAGCCCGCCCGGACAAGGGGAGTGCCAGAGCGGAGCCAAGCAGCAATGACACCAACGAGGCACGGAGAGCCCGAGACATGAAAGACATCCCCTGAGTGCCTTTAAGTTAAGTCGCTCTTTCTCATCCTGCTCGTCCTCATGCCTCGGCTTCTAGTTGCTGCCAGCGGCACCGGAGGGCACTTGTTTCCGGCCCTTTCCGTTGCGGATGCCCTGCCGGAGCCATGGAGCGTGCGCTGGGTGGGCGTTCCCGACCGCCTGGAAACAAGCCTGGTGCCAGGCCGCTACCCCCTCACCACCGTCAAAGCTGGTGGATTGCAAGGTCGAGGACTGCGCAAGCTGATCCAACTGATCCAATTGCTGGCCGCCAGCGGCAGCATCCGCCGCCTGGTCCAACGGGAAGGCATTGATGCGGTCTTCACCACAGGCGGATACATCGCTGCACCAGCCATTTTGGCGGCGCGATGGTGCGGCATCCCCGTGGTGCTTCACGAATCCAATGCCATTCCCGGCCGGGTCACACGCTTGCTCGGACGCTTTTGCACCCGTGTTGCCGTGGGGCTTGAAGCGGCCGCACCACGCATCCCGGGCTGCCGAGCGGTGGTGACCGGAACCCCAGTGCGGGCTGCTTTTCTCCAGCAACACTCCCTACCGGAGTGGGTGCCTCAGGGCGACGGCCCCCTGCTTTTGGTGATTGGCGGAAGCCAAGGCGCTCTGGGGCTGAATCGGATGACGCGCGTGCTGTTTCCTTCCTTGCTCAGCAACGGCTGCCGCGTGGTGCATCTCACCGGCAGCCATGACCCCGACGTGGGTTGCATCGAACACCCCTTGCTGGTGGAGCGACCGTTCAGCGATGAGATTCCGGCCTTGCTCCAACACGCCGACCTCGCCATCAGCAGAGCCGGTGCCGGCAGCCTCAGTGAACTGGCCGTGAGCGGAACACCCACCGTGCTGGTGCCCTTCCCCCAAGCGGCCGATCGCCATCAAGATGCCAATGCCGTCTGTGCTGCAGCGGTTGCCGCCGCCGTGATCGTGCATCAACACGACCCCAGCGAGACGACTCTTCGCGACACCGTTTGGCGGCTGCTCGGAGCCAGGCTTCAAGGAGACGATCCAGCCGTTGACCCCTTACCCGAGATGGGGCAGGCCATGCGGGAACTTGGCGTGGAGGATGCGGATCAGAAGCTGGTGGCCCTGCTCCAAGCCCTGTTGGCCTGAGCACGCTTGAGCGCGCGAAGGATGCGTTGATTGCCTCGCCGATCTTGCAAGCCAATCCGCAGCCAACACTCCCCCAAGCCTGCAAACGAACGGCAATCCCTGAGCAAAACGCCGTCGAGCGCTAAACGCTCGCGCAGCTCCAGCAAGGACTGCTCTCCTTGAATCAGCAGATAGTTGGCAGCTGAGGGGTAAGGCTTGACTCCAGGAATGGCCTCGAGTTGTGCCCGAAACCACGTCCCTTCCTGTTGCACCCACTGCTGAACGCGCTGTTGCCAACGCTGCAGTCCCACCCGATCGTTCATCACAGCCACTCCAGCCGCAATCGCCAAGCCATTCACAGGCCAGGGATCGCGCCATCCATGCCATCGCTGCAAACGATCGGGTGCCGCCACGGCGTAGCCAAGACGCAACCCCGCAATCGCAAACAGCTTCGTGAGACTGCGGATCACCACAAGATTGGGATGATCTGCCACCAACGGAAGTAACGACTGATCTTCCCCCCCCGGCACCAGGGGCAGGAAGGCCTCATCACAGATCACCAGCGAATAGCGAGCCAACAATGGCTCCAGCGAACAACGGCTCCAAAGCTGACCGGTGGGGTTATGGGGATTGGTGATCCAAACCACCTCACTCGTCTCCTTCACGGCGCCCAGCGGAAAGGATTGCGGCCAGCTATCCCCCCACGCCAAGGGCAAAGGCCGCGCCTCCATCGCACCACTCCAACACGCCAAAGCGCGGGAATAGTCGGCAAATCCAGGCTGTGGCAGAACACTGAGCCCAGCGGCGGTGGCATCGCGAGCCGCCCATGTGAACAACTCCGCAGCCCCATTCCCTGCCAGCACCTGATCAGGATCCAGCCCATGCCATGACGCGATCGCAGAGCGCAAATCAGCCTGAGCGCGGTCGGGATAATCACGCAGAGCCTGGCCCTGAATGGCGGCGGCAAGAGCTCGGCGCAGCGCGCGAGGCGGACGAAAGGGCACCAACGAAGCGCTGGCATCCAGCAACTGGGAGGGCTTCATCCCAAGCCGCCGGGCTTCCTGGCTGAGATTGCCTCCATGGGGAGGAAGGCCGTTGCTCACGCCGACTGGTGCTGGATGCACCCATCCTGCCCATCCAGCCTTCTGCGCCATGGTAGACGAAGCCCGAGAAGGCCGATACAACGCAGTACAACCAAGCAAGCCCCCGTGTTGAACCCGTCCCGCTGGATGCCCTTGCTGGGTTTATGGCTGATCGCCATCCCTGTGCATGCCAAGAACATGGACGATCTCATCAAAGTGCTCCAAGACGGTGAGTGCCGCAACTGCCGCCTGGCCGATGCCGACCTTGTGCATGCCGATCTACGCGATGCCGACCTAAGAGACGCGCGCTTGCAGCGAGCCAATCTCGGAGAAGCCAGGTTGGATGGGGCTGACTTACGCGGGGCCAATCTCAGCTTCACCAGCTTGCGCGGGGCTTCCCTCCGTGGCGCCAATCTCGAAGACAGCGTCTTGCATGGCACCGACTTGCGTTATGCCGATCTCAGTGGCGCTCGCTTTAGCCCAAACGCCCTCGAAGAAGCCCATTGGAGCGGCGCAACCGGACTTCCGGCAAAGGCCCAGAGCCATGCCGCGCTGCACAATGCCGGCGTCGCGGCCGCCGAAGGCGATCGCTGGAAGCAAGCAGAGGACTTGTTCGGTTTGGCAATCCGAAACCAACCAGATAGCGCAGAAAGCTGGGTGGCACGAGGGATCGCCCGCGAACAATTAGGCAAACGTCAGCTGGCGATTCAAGACTTCAGCTATGCCAGCAGTCTCTACAAAGCTGATGGCCAAACCGCCAACGCCGAACAACTCCAAGCCGCTGCTCAATCCATCCAGGACAAGGTGCACAAAAAACAAGGCGGCAACGGCATGGGATCAGCCCTGCTCGGGGGACTGCTGTCCACGTCCAAGGCACTGATGCCCCTGGCGATGAAGTTATTCGTGCCAGCTTTCGGCATGTAAAATTTAGCCCACCTCATGAACTAGTGAGCTACCTGCAAAGAGGTAGATATCTACAGTCACAAATTACTCACTCTTCATCTCCGACGAAGCAATTAGCGAAGTTTAGACTCGCATTATATTAAGTCTACCTTTACCTTGCATGCACCAAAAAACTTTTTCCACATATTAATCATACAACCATTAGGACACTAATTCAACCTTGCCCCATGAGCTCGCGGGATTCACGAGTAGAAGGGCGATATCCATAGCCATAAGCACCACCCGCCTCGTCGTCAATAATGGATGGAGTCACAAGGATAACGAGTTCTTGTTTTTCTCTTTGATTATCAGAGCTACGGAACATTTGGCCAATAAAAGGCAAATCACCAAGTATTGGCCACTTCCGGACCGTCTCACGATCGGAATCCTGGATAACACCTGTTAAAACCAAAGTCTGACGGTCACGCAACCGAACGCTACCGGAATTCAACTTACGACTGATTATGTTGAAAATAGGTACACCTTGCTGAGTACCAGCAGGTTGAGGAACAGACACCGATGGAACTAAATTCAGTGTCACAAAACCGTTGTCATCAATTTTCGATACAACCACATCAAGAGTTAACCCAGCATTCTCACGCGTATTTTGGAATTGGGTTGAACCATTTGCAGTTTCGGTAGAATCTACCCCAGTAATAACGCTAGTTCCAGTCTCCACACTAGCACTTTCCCCTTCCTGGACCAGCAAAGTTGGGGACGCTAACGTCTTAGCACTGCTCGACTGAATCATGGCCTCTAAGTAACCATAGAAAGAGTTTTTGGGGTACGAAAAACCATTATCTTTGGGATTATCAGCAGGATTAGAAGAAGGAACATAAACGGGACGCCCTAAATTATCGTAAACCGGCACTAATTGATCCGCAGCATTTGGATTCGTATCAGGAACATATTCCCTCTGCTTATCAGAATTGATAAATGGAATTTCTCTAATACCAATGAAGTTACCATCTTTGTCAAAAGCCTCTTCAGCTCGATCAAGTTTTTGTACAAAAGGAGAGACAACCCTCTGCTGCGGAACAAAAGCATCGGAGTCATCGGCCAGAGCAGTTTCATATACCCCAGGCTCAGCAATCGCACTACCCCTACCCAAAACGCCCGTACCAGAACTATTACCGGGCCTGTAATCACCAAAGTTCATAAACGCTTTACCACTTTCACTCACCATAAATGTGTTGCCAATGCGAGCAGAAAAACTAGAGTCAACTGATCGATCATTCTTCAAATCAACATTCAAGATTTGTACCTTTACAGCCACCTGCCGCTTCCGCAGATCGAGATTTTTGAGGTATTTTTCAGCGATCGCTATCTGACGAGACTCACCCACAAGAGTCACAGTTGACAACCTCTTATCCGTGGTGCCCTCTAGGCCAAAAAGCGGCCCATCGCCAGACATAGAATTACCTTCTTTTCTCCCACCTCCATAGCAGCTTATCTCCGTTTTTTCACTGGACGTTGTTTCACTTTGCTCTGTCGTTGAAGATGCCGTTCCTTGCGTAGCACTATTTGAGCTATTAAATGTCGTTGTCGTTGGGGTACAAACACTGGCGCCAAGACTTGCCAAATATTGCGCAGCCGAATCAGCTGAAATTTGATTTAAGCGATAAACCTTGGACACTTGAGGCGAGAAACTTGCCCCCACAACCGTTTTCCCTACAAAGAGTGAGTTGCCGCTCAAACGCCCCTTCAGACCAGAAGCAAGCAGGACGGAGTTAAAGGCTCTACCAAACTCTTCATTGAGAAAGGCGAGAGAGACCAAACGTTTTGCCGTCTGTTGCTGCCCCGTAGAGACCTGCTGAGTGGCACCTCCCGACTCTCCCCCCACATAGACAAAGCCATAACCGCCCAGCCTTGCCAGCGCCATTAAGGCATCTTTTGCCGGCGCATTATTAAGCATGAGGGTGACCGGCGGCCCGCTCACATTCACATAGCTGCGGTTCTGCATCACCATCGTCCCCACCGCCATATCACCGAGGGGCGGTGCAACGGCCCGCGGACGCAAGGGAGGGGCGTACTGCGTTTGAGGGACGCGCCCTGGCGTATTCAGATTGAGGCGTCCCGTTTGCAGGGTGGGAGCAACAACCAAACCGGGAAACTTGAGAATCAGATCCCGCCCATTGGCGCTCACCACAGGATCTTGCAAGGGCTGGCCAGGACTCGGCGTTACCTTCAAGGCATAGGAGCTGCCGCTACCAACCAAGGTGGCGGATTGAATTCCAGTTGCTGGATCCGTGAGCCGCACCTGGCCATTGCGGACCCCCGGCTCACCCTGGGTCCGCAAACTCCCCTCCCAAGCTTGCCCGTTCATCCGCTGCTGAAGCTGCGGCTGCGCTCCAACTCCTTCAATCACAAGTTCCACGCCTTGACTACCACGTCGCAAGCGCAAATTCATCGAGCCCTGGCTCTGAGCTCGGATCGCCCCAGCACCTCCGAGCCCAAACACCACATCACATTCAGCGAGCGCCAAGCTGCCAATCAACGCCAATGGAATCAGCCGGGAGGCTCTCGAGGGAATGCCCACGCCTGATTCACAAACACTGTGAGCGGATGGTATCGAGCCAAACCCTTAGGAGCCAGCCCCAAAACACAGCATTGAGACGATTCAGGATGGTGCTCTGACCCTGGACTGAGACGAAGATTCAACGGGTTCCTTTTCGTCTCGATCCCCATCGTTTGTCTTGTCAAAAAAGCTCAACCTGAGCTTGAGCTCGGTCAGCGGTTGGCCTACAGGGAGTCCCTCAGGATTGGCCTCTGGCGGTAGGGCCTTAAGCCCAAGATCACTGGGCTGAACCAGAAGTTCCAGTTCCTCCATGGCACGCAAAAACTGCAGCACCCCTGTGTAAGGCCCACGTACCTGCAGCAAAACCGCCGTTTTCTCATACCCCTTGATCTCTGGAGGCGCTACGCCCTTGCCTTCAGCTCCTTCGTTCTGATTCCTGGTTGCTTGCTTAGGAGGGTCCGTCACACCAGGAGCCGCGGTGGCGGGTTCATACCGTGCAATCACCACACCCGTCTCCGTCGCCGTACGACTCAACTGGGCGAGAAAGGTCTCGATCTGGCCACGGCCCGCCACCAAATCCACCACCAGATCTTGCTGTTGTTGGGCCGCCGCAAGCTTTTGTTGCTCTTGCTTCACCCGAGCCGCGATCAACGGAAGGGACTGCTGCTGCACTTTGAGCTCAGCGATCCGACGGGTCCGCTCCCCTGATTCAAGCCAATAGGGAAGTCCAGCTATCGCAAACAAACCAGCACCGATGAGCGCAGCAACGAGGAGTGGGATACCTACCAACACCCGCTGACGCGTCAGATAGTTCTGCCAAGGACTGCCCGTGCCATTCAGATTCGTCACAACGGCACCCCACGCTGCTCGATCAGCCGGTAGCGCTCTGCCAAACCGGTCGCTCCCAGCTCCTGAAGTTGGAGCAGGGACAGGCGAGCCTTGGGATTCAGCGCCCACTCCACGCTGAAGGTCACAGCCGGATCATCCCCGTCCTCCCGCGTGATCTTCATCACCTTGACGCCCTGTTCCAGGGTGATGGGCAGTTGAGCCAAGGAGAGCACAAGGGCATTGATGCGTTCAAGAGGCCCTGGGGACGCTCCAATCTGCGCCTTGCCAGACAGTTGGATCTGCGCCTGACCAACCGACAACTCCTGCAACTGAACCCCAACAGGAGTAACCCGTCGGAGCTGCTCCAACAAGGGAGATCCGACGGGGAACGCCACCAGCTGTTGCGCAATCCTGGTGGTGTCCTTGTTCACCGCGGCGGTCTTGGTGCTCAGCCGCCGCAGCTGCGCTTCTGCCGAGGCGAGGCGTTGTGCCGTCGGCGCCAGCGCCTGCAGCTGCTGCTGTTGCTGCTGTCCCCGCCAGTTCACAGCTGCGGTGATTGCTCCACTCACTAACAACACAGCCCCGCCCAGCAACGCACCTCGACGCAACAAAAGCCGGGTGGGAACAAAAGGGGCGGGCTGAGCAGGCAAACCCAACTCGATGCGCCGCTCCCGCAGCAAATCAACGGGAACTCCTGCCTGTCCCCTCACGCTGCGATCTCCGCGGAAGGAGCCTTCAAGGCCAACTGAAGCAGTGACATCTCACCATCTGAAACAAGCGGGCCATGGAGACCAGCACCATGACCTTCCGCCCAACGTCCCTTCCATCTTGGCCCCGCCGTAATCCACCAGCTACGCCTTGCACCAGCCTGCCGTTGTCTCTGATCCCATGCCTCGAGCAGGAACAGCACCTCCTCTCTGATGGACGGAAGCTGCGTGGCTTGTACGCCAACATCCAACTCCGGGAGGCCATCACGCAGCAATACAAAACGCCAAACCCCTTCGGACTCAATCAGCCAAGACCACTCTCCTTTGAATGGTGCATTGAGAGCCTGCAGTGCTCGCCATGCAGCAACCAACAGCCACTCCGCTTGGCAGAGATTGAGATCTGCTAAAGCCACCGTGTCGATCCAGGCCTGCAAGATCAGGCGATCAGCGCCTACCACCATCGCCATATCGCTATCTTTCCACGAGGACAAGGCGACATAGGACTCCTGCCATTGCAGTGGCCAGGTCATCTCCGGTGCCAGCACACGTAAGGAGCTGGCATCCACCAGACCAGAGGCACCATCCAGCAGCCGCCAATCGCAACTCGGCAGAGGCAGCAACAATTCCAACTCCACAGACCCGGAGGCAAGGCCCTGGTCGATCAGCAGATCCGCAACCATCTCAGCAAGCACCTCCCGTTGAAGCGGAACCCCTTCCTGACAAAGGCCCAGAGGAAGGTTGGTATCGATGCTGTGCTGCTCACCCTGATCCCACCACACCAAACTGAGAACACGGTCAGAAGCAGCAAGAACCACACGCCGTCGCGCGAGGAAGCCGGTGATCTGAACCAACAGGCCGTCCAGGGCAGGGAAGCGATCGCGCAGATCAGCCAGCTCCAAGTTCTGCTCCTCGATGCGTCTGAAGGATGTGCAGGAAGCGTATCGACTACTTCCAGGGCGCGCCGCTTCCGATCGCCTCACTCAGATGGCGAAAGCCATGGAGATCGAGTTGGCTGATCAGACCTTCCAGGATGCGTGGAACCAAATCGGGACCTTCAAAAATCCAACCGGTATAAACCTGCACGAGGGACGCGCCAGCCGCAATCCGTTCCCAGGCCGCCTCAGCGGATGAGATTCCCCCCACGCCAATCAACGGCAACGCCGGACCAGCGCTGGCACGCAGTCGTCGAATCACCTCCACAGCGCGGTAGCGCAAAGGATCACCACTCAACCCACCAGCCTCTTCCGCAAGGGTGCGGCCGGTCTGCGCAATCAGCCGCTGCCCTAAGCCAAGGCGATCCAGACTGGTGTTCACAGCAATGACACCGGCCAAACCCTCCTCGTAGGCCAATCGAGCAATGCCATCAATGGCATCGTCCTCAAGATCGGGCGCGATCTTTACCAGAAGTGGAGGACAAGCGGGCAGACGGCGTAGCCGCTCAACCAACCGCCGCAATTGGGTTGAATCCTGCAGATCTCGCAAGCCAGGAGTATTGGGAGAGCTCACATTGATTACGGCGTAATCGGCCATCGGCGCAAGACATTCCAAGGAGGCGGCGTAATCATCAGGGGCCTGATCCAGAGGAGTGAGTTTCGACTTCCCGAAATTGATCCCGAGCACGGCCGGACGATGGCCTGGTGCCGGCAACGCCTGGCGCTCAAGGGTGCGTTGCATCGCCTCCGCACCCTTGTTGTTGAAGCCCATCCGGTTGAGAGCAGCCCGTTCAGCAGCAAGCCGAAACAGGCGGGGCTTGGGGTTTCCTGGTTGACCATGCCAAGTGACGGTGCCCACTTCAGCAAATCCGAACCCAAAGCAATCCCACACCCCTGCGGCAACACCGTTTTTGTCGAACCCTGCCGCCAACCCCACAGGATTGCTGAAGCGACAACCAAACAGCACTTGCTCCAAGCGCAGATCCCGACGCTGAAGCTCCGTGGCAACGCCCTCCAACACGGATGAGATCCCAGGCCAACGGCGGCGCAAGCTGACCTGAGCAAGGGCTTGCAACGCTGTCTGGCTGAGCTGTTCTGCATCCACCCCCTCATCACGAGCCAATTGGGGGCCCAACCATCGCCGATAAAAGCCGGCGGTGGATAGCACCCTGGGGGATGACGCATCAGCCATCTGGGCTCCTAGGTCTGTTTCAATCCTGCCGGGTCGCGTCGCAACCGCCAGCGATCATTCTCCACAGGCTCCACCATCCAGTCACGCCAACGCCAAGAACCTTGACGTTCTGACAAACGATTGAGGGGCTGTTCCACCAACTGAGCCAACTCCACAGCCGTTAAGGCATAGCCTCCGGATGCCAGGCGATCAGCCAATTCCATTCGCGTGAGGAGCTTCTGCAGAGACGCAGGCGCCGGATCCGCCAAGGGCTGAGTCGGGGCAGCGGATGGTGGGGCAACTGAAGGCGGGGCAACGGAAGGTGGAGGCGTTTGCGCCCGGCCTTTGGAATACGCCACCGCAATTTGATCCACCCTGTCGTTGTCAGGATCTCCGCTGTGACCTTTCACATAGCTGAGCGGCACCTCTGCAAGCCGAGCCTGATCCAGCGCCTGCCAGAGATCCTGGTTGAGCACTGGCTTACCAGCCGCAGTGCGCCAGCCCTTGCGCTTCCAACCGGCCATCCAACTGCTCAGGCCATCGATCAGGTATTTGCTGTCGGTGCGCAGCGTGAGATCGGGATGCAGCGGTAATTCAGCCAGGCGTTGCAACGTGGCAAGCGCAGCTTGTAACTCCATCCGGTTGTTGGTCGTGGCCGGATCCGCACCGCCAAATTCCTCCACACTCCCGTCTTCGAAACGAATCAGCGCACCCCAGCCACCAGGCCCTGGGTTGCCGCTGCAAGCACCATCCGTCGCTGCTGCAACGACGCGACCACGTCCATCAGGTCCATCAGCCATTGATTCCACCACCGGATGTTCGGTACAACAGGTCGTTGTTCTCCACTTTGGAGCCCCCGTTTATGCGGCGAACCTACCTCCGGCGGCTCCTTTTGACTGGAACAGCCCTGGTCTTGGGGGCCAGCTCCGCTGCGTTGCCAGGGTGGACCCGATCGCTATTTGACAGCAAGCCCCTCAACCAAGAGCAGTTTGCGATCCTGGCCCGCGCCGTTGGCCGTGACAGCTGGAAACTGTTGGTGCTTGAGCAGATCAAAGCCCGTCCTCTTTGTTGGAAAGATCAAGCCGATGGATTGGTTGAACCATCGTTGAACAGCTTTGATTTCACGGGTATTTGCAGCCGCTATCTCGATAGCAATGGGTATTCACTGCGCACGGCTGGAGAAGACACACAAAAGTCCGTTCGCTTACGCCTTCGGCAAGGACAACGGGGGCTGGAGCTTCACGCCCTGGACCCCAACCGCAGCACAGCAGTCGTTGTGGCCAGGGCCCGACAAGCCAGACGCAACAAAGATGCTTTCGTCAAACTCAAACTGGAACCGGGTTGGCAACTGGAGCGTCGGGCCTATCAGGGGCGAACCCTGAGCCACGTGTATTTCGCCAACAGGGAATCGCTCAATCAATTGCGAGCAAAGGCCTCAAATCGTCCAAGCCGTTCGGTTCGGATGGCGACAGTGGCCCAAGCGCCAAGGGCACCACGATCCCCATCCAGCTACGCCGGGAAGGGGCCCATCCCCCTTGAAGTGATTCCATTCCGCCCTTAAACAAAGCATCAGGGACAGTTGGATGAGCGACAACCTGCCATCACCCCAACCAAGCAAATCTTCTTAGGTTCTACCTGTGAGGAGTGCTGTTCGCCTCTTCAGGGTCGAAACAAGGAAAGACTCCTGAATGCGTTGTTCTTTAAAAACTCTGCCTTTGGCAGGGTTTTTTTATGGGCCAAAGCCGCAGGCTGGAGGCCATCAAAAAAGCCGGTTCAGAGAACCGGCTAGGGATGATTGGAGGGATAGAGCCCTGTTGCTTAGAAGCAAGGACTCCAACAGATCACTTGATGGTGACCTTGCCACCCACCTCTTCGATGGCCTTTTTCAAGGCTTCAGCGTCATCCTTGGAGACACCTTCCTTGATGGCCTTTGGAGCAGCTTCGACCATGGCCTTGGCATCGCCCAGGCCGAGACCTGTGGCTTCGCGAACAGCCTTGAGCACTTTGATCTTGGCAGCAGCATCGAAGCTTTCCAGCACAACATCAAATTCGGTCTTCTCTTCAGCCGCTTCACCACCACCGGCAGCGCCAGGGGCAGCCATCACTACACCAGCAGATGCAGCAGCAGACACACCAAAAGCATCCTCGATTTGCTTGACAAGCTCGGAAGCTTCAAGCAATGAGAGTGATTTCAGTGATTCAAGAATTTCGTCGGTTTTTGCAGACATGATTGGGAATCAGCAACAGATCAGGGAAAAAAAGTGAGGTCGAAAACGTTCAGCTCTCGCCGCTATCGGCGTGCTGCTTGAGCGCTCTTGCAAGACCGGAGGGAACCTCGTTGACACCCACAGCAACCTTGGTAGTCACTGCATTGATGGCGCCTGCGATCTGGGCCATGAGCACTTCCCTGGAAGGAAGATCCCCAATAGCTTTGATCTCGTCCTGAGACAGGAGCTTGCCTTCGAAAAGGCCGCCCTTGGTCTCGGATTTTTTCGTCTCTTTCTGAAAAGCTTGAACAGCTTTAACAGCACCACCAACATCACCCTTAATCAGGACGAAGGCGTTAGTACCACTCAGCAGAGAGTCGAGGCTTGACCAGACACTGTCACCATCAATGGCACGACGCATCAAGGTGTTTTTAGTCACCTTGCAAACGCCGTTGCTGGCTTGCAGACGAGTCCGCAAGTCAGACATTTCTTTGATGGAGAGGCCCTGATAGTCCAGGACCAGTGCCATTTCGGCCTCGCCAAGAAGCTTTTTAAGCTCCTCGACGATCTGTTGCTTGCTCTCCAGAGTGCGGCCCATAGGGATTAAATCGGAGGAACAAGCTGGACACGCGGGCGTTTCAGGGCTCCCGAAGGAGACGAGGCCGCGTGTCGATCCAATCCAATGGGAAAAAATCGTCGCATTTACCTCGGCAGGACTTATGAAACAGGCTCAACAAAGCTGAGCTGAAATCACCTGCTGTCTTAGGCCGGGCGCGTGCCCGTGGACTGGCATCAGCCAGTCCACAAATTTACATCACTAAGTTCAACCTTCCTGCTCGATGTCCTGAAGCAAGGCGATATCGACTTCGACAGACGGTCCCATCGTGGAGGTGACGTACAGGCTTTTCCAGTAACGCCCTTTCGCGCCACTGGGCTTGTTGCGATCGATGGTTTCCTGCAAGGTCTTGAGGTTCTCCAGCAAGGCCTCAGCCTTAAAGCTCGCTTTGCCAAAGCGAACATGCACAATTCCGGTGCGGTCAGCACGAAATTCAAGCTTGCCTGCCTTGAATTCCTGAATTGCCGCTGCCAAATCGGTGGTAACCGTTCCGGCTTTGGGGTTGGGCATCAAGCCACGTGGACCAAGAACACGGCCCAACTTGGCCACCTTCGGCATCATGTCCGGGGTAGCAATCAGAAGGTCGAAATTCATCTCGCCCTTGGAGATGGCCTCCACAAGGTCCTCATCACCGGAGAGTTCAGCGCCGGCGGCCTTGGCCTCAGCCACTTTTTCACCCCGGGTAATCACCGCGATGCGGACGGTTTGACCCGTTCCTTGTGGAAGAGCGACTGTCGTACGCAGCTGCTGGTCGGTGTATTTGGGATCGATACCAAGGCGCACATGCGCCTCCATGGTTTCGTCGAATTTGGCTGTGGCGTTCTCCTTGACCAATTGAATGGCTTCAAGAGGTGAATAGGCACGGTCCTCGATTTTTGTAACGAGGCTGGCCAGGCGTTTGGAAAGTTTTGGCATGACAGGTGTGGGGTTCGAACGGCACTGAGGCCTCCCCCGAAATCAGTGAACGGAACAAACAACGAACGCAGAGCATTCAGTCGCTAACGGCAACACCCATGTTGCGGGCGGTGCCTTCAATGATGCGCATCGCCGACTCAACACTGGTGCAGTTGAGGTCGGGGAGTTTGGTCTTGGCGATCTCCTCAAGCTGGGAGCGATTGATGGAGCCAACACTGCCCTTAGCGGACTCACCGGAACCCTTTGGAATTCCAGCGGCCTTGGTAATCAGAACCGAGGCAGGAGGGGTTTTCGTGATGAAGGTGAAACTGCGGTCTTCGAAAACCGAAATTTCAACCGGAATCACGTATCCGGCCTTGTCCTGGGTGCGAGCGTTGTACTCCTTGCAGAACGCCATGATGTTGACCCCGTGCTGACCGAGGGCAGGACCCACCGGTGGTGCGGGGTTGGCTTTGCCGGCCTGAAGGGCCAGCTTGATCACAGCTACGACTTTCTTGGCCATCGGCAAGCGGAGTTAAACATCTGCGGATCACCGACCTCGGGGGGCGGTGCGGCGAAATGGCGAACCATTTCTAAGGCCGTCCTCCGCAGGAGACGGCCGCCGAATCAATCAGTTTTGTTTGCTGATTTGAGAGAACTCAAGCTCAACTGGGGTTTCCCGACCAAAGATCGACAACAGAGCTTTGAGCTTGCTGCGTTCCCCAGACACTTCGATGACCTCGCCTTGGAGGTCTTTGAAAGGGCCCGCGGTCACAAGGATTTGATCGCCCTCTGCGAGATCGACTTTGACAACGGTCTTCTTCTCGGCCGCGCGCTTGAAAATGCGGTCCACCTCCTGACGACTCAGGGGACGAGGCTTGATATGACCACGGGCTTTACCCGTGGCACGACGATCTTCAGCACCCACAAAGTTGATGACATTTGGCGTGCTTCTCACCGCCATCATCGTGTCTTCATCCAGAACCATCCGGACGAGCACATAACCGGGGAACACCTTCTCCTCGGTGGATTGACGACTGCCGTCCTTTTTGACTTTCACCGCCGGTGTCTCGGGAATTTCGATCTCAAGGATGCGATTGCTCACCCCAAGCGTGACGGCACGCTGCTCGAGGGTGGCCTTGACCTTTTTCTCACAGCTGGAAGCCACCTGAACCGCATACCAACGGGCGACGGATGTGCGTGCAGGCATCGACTCAAGCGTGCCTTCCTCTCCCTCATTGGGTGCTGGCAGATCAAGCACCTCGGTGCTCTCCTGCTGGGTGGTATCGAGGTCAGACACGGATGCGGACAAAAAGTTGGGACAAAGGCGATCTGCTGTGAAAGCAACAGATCAAAGGAACACCTGAGAGGCAGCCCAAGCGTAGAAACGGCTGAGGGCTGAAATGGCCGCGGCCGAAAGGCTCACCATCAAGATCACAGCCACTGATTCACTGAACAGCTGCTGTCGGCTGGGCCAAACCACCAGCTTGAGCTCTTCGAAGGTTGCAGCTAAAAAACCACCCCTTCGGCCTGTTTCAGCCGATGTTTGCGGGGAGGCTGTTTCGGTGTCCTCGGAGGTAGGGCTGGTCACGAATCTTGCGATGCCGGAACTGACGCCGGTGCCTTGGGCACGTGACGGCAAACAAGCATCCTACTGGACGCTTATCAACAGGTCATTCCGCTTCGAATCGAAACGACTCTGTTGAGGTATCACTGGAGTACACCCGAACCGCCTGAGCCCCGTTAAACCGCTCTTCCAGCAATTCGGTCGCCAGCGGATTTTCGATGCGACGACGCAAGACCCGACGCAACGGTCTCGCGCCATATTCCGGCTCATACCCCAGGGTCGCCAATTCATGCGCCACCGCATCATCCACGCGCAGTTCAAGCCCTTGTTCCGAGAGCAAGTGGGCTAGATCGGCAAGCTGCAAGCGCACAATCCGTTCCAGATCTTCCACCCCAAGCGGACGGAAGCGAATGACCTCATCGATCCGATTCAAAAACTCTGGTCTGAAATGGTGGGCCAAGGCATCGTCCACGGCGGTCTGGAGCGCCTGAGCAGCTCCGGCCTCATCCCCCGATTGGGCTTGTCGGGCCGAATCGAGAATCGCCCGACTGGCCAGATTGCTGGTCATCACCACCACGGTGTGGCGAAAGTCAACGGTCCGGCCCTGTGAGTCGGTGAGCCGACCATCGTCGAGCACTTGGAGCAGCACATTGAACACATCCGGATGGGCTTTCTCCACTTCATCCAGCAGCAACAGCGCATAGGGGCGACGCCGAACAGCCTCGGTGAGTTGGCCACCCTCCTCGTAGCCCACATACCCCGGAGGAGCCCCAAGCAAGCGCGCTACAGCGTTGCGCTCCATGAACTCACTCATGTCGAGACGAACAAGCGCCTCCTCCTCGTCGAACAACAGCGCGCCAAGCGCTTTCGCAAGCTCCGTCTTGCCCACGCCTGTCGGTCCTAGAAACAAGAATGAACCCACCGGACGGCGTGGGTCTTTCATGCCAGCACGGGCACGACGAATCGCCGCCGCTACGGCCTGCACCGCCTCCGGCTGGCCAATCACCCGCTCGGCAAGACGCTGTTCCAGTTCCAACAACTTTTGACGCTCACCAGCGAGAAGGCGCTGGATCGGAATCCCCGTCCAACGCGCCACCACATCAGCGATATCAGCCGCTTCCACCTGTTCTCGCAACAGCGCAGACCCCTCCTCCTGGGCCTGACTCAGCAACTGTTCAAGATCGGCGCGGCGTTGCTGGACGCGATGCAATTGGTCGTACTGAAGCCGGGCCGCTTCCTCCAAATTCCCGTCCCGTTCTGCTTCGGCAATGGCATGGCGAAGGTCTTCATCTTCCTGAAGCAACTGACGCAACTCCTCGAGCTGCTCGCGTTCGGCCTGCCAACGCTCCCGGAGCTGACCCAGTCGGTCAGACGCCTCAAGACGATTGCGCTGGAGCTGAACCCGTTCCCCTTCCGGCGCGTGCTCCGCAGCGAGAACTGCCAACTCCACTCGACGGAGATCAGCCTCGGCATCCTCCACTACCTGGGGTTTGGAGGTCACATCCATCTTCAGCTGAGCAGCGGCTTCATCGATCAAATCGATCGCCTTGTCCGGTAAACAGCGGTCACTGATGTAGCGATCCGCCAACTGTGCAGCCGCCATCACCGCCTCATCGGTGATGGTCACCCCGTGATGCAGCTCATAGCGCTCCTTCAATCCACGGAGGATCTCCACACTGAGTTCGATCGATGGTTCCTGAATCGGCACCTTCTGAAAGCGCCTGTTCAAAGCCGGATCCTTCTCCACCGTGCGGCGATAGTCCTCTGGAGTGGTGGCGGCAATACAGCGCAACTCCCCGCGTGCGAGGGCCGGTTTCAACAAACTGGCCGCATCCGCACTGGATCGGTCACTGTTCACCACCGTGTGGAGCTCATCAATGAACAACACAACGGCCGCTTCCGGATCGCTCACCTCATCGAGAACGGCCCGAAGACGTTCCTCGAACTGACCGCGGAATTTGGCTCCAGCGATGAGGGCACCGCCATCAAGGGCAACAAGGCGCAAGCCCTGCAGGGATTCCGGCACCTCACCAGCAACGATCCGTTGGGCCAGGAGCTCTGCCACAGCGGTCTTGCCCACTCCAGGCGCACCAATTAAGACCGGGTTGTTTTTGCCGCGTCGCGACAGCACCTTGATCAAGCTGCGAATCTCGCCGTCCCTACCGATCACTGGATCGAGCAGTCCAGCGGCCGCAGCAGCGGTGAGATCGCGGCCGTAGCTCTCCAGCGCTGTCGGTTCGCTGACCAACTCATCAGAGCGATCCATCCCATCGCCCTGGGGCGGAGGCGATGCAGCCCTTTGCCCTTGTTGTGGCTGAGCTGAAGCAGGCTGCACGGGAGGCATCTGCGCTGGCGGCATCTGCACAGGAGGCATCTGCGCTGGAGTCATGGGTGCAGGAGAGGCTGCGGGGAGGCGCGACCTCGGGGGAGGAGGCGCAATAACGCTTGAAGCCGACCGATCGGGCGCTCGTGTCAGCTCTGCTTCAAGCCGATCGGCGGGCAGACCAAATTGAGCAAACAACTCCGCACCCACACGAGGGTCGCGCCCCATCGCAATCAAGAGGTGGGAGACATCGATTAACCGGGAGCCCCAAAGCGAGCGCACCCGATCCGCCTCCTCCAGCAAGGATTCGAGATCCTCTCCAACGAACAGATCCTCGCCCCGCGCCATCGGCTGCTCAGCCAAAAAGCCCTCGAGTCGATCGAGCAGGCGATCCATCGGCAGAGGTAAAGCCCCAGCGACACGTCGATAACGCTCATCGCTGAAGAGCACTTGCAGAAGATGCTCAACATCGAGGTCCTCATGACGCCAACGACGGGCCACATCCTGCCCAGACAGCAACAGTTCCCATGCGTCATCACTGAAGCGATCAGGCTCTGACGTCAGGCTGATCGGAGGCTCAAGGCTGGTGCGGGAGGTGGATGTCATTGGGTGGGGGCGTGATTAGGCCGCGTCTGCTCGGGAGGACAGCTGAATGAGCTCCACCTTGTAACCATCTGGATCCTCCACGAACGCAATCACAGTGTTGCCATGTTTCATCGGACCTGGCTCACGGACAATCCGCCCACCTTTTTCTGCAATCGCCGTGCAAGCGGCGTGTATGTCATCGAGACCAAGGGCGATGTGGCCATAGCCATCCCCAAGGGCGTATTCCTGCGTATCCCAGTTATGGGTGAGCTCAAGAACGGTGTTGTCACGCTCATCCCCATATCCCACAAACGCAAGCGTGAAACGACCGGAGGGATAGTCCTTCCGACGCAGAAGTTGCATCCCCAACACCTCGGTGTAGAAACGGATTGATTTCTCCAAATCGCCCACCCTGAGCATGGTGTGAAGCATGCGCATGCTGCTGAGTCCGCCTGTTATGCCTCCATGCTGCCAAAGCACAAAGAGACGCGGCAGGGGGCGTTCCATAGGATCTGTTCAGTCTTATCACCACCGCCCGTGCTCGATTCTCTCGATCTCGTCATCGACACCATCGTGGCCAGGGAGGTCTTGGATTCCCGTGGGAACCCCACGGTGGAAGCAGAGGTCTTGCTGGAAGGCGGTGCCAGTGGCCGCGCCATTGTCCCCAGCGGAGCCAGCACCGGCGCCCATGAAGCCCATGAGCTCAGGGACGGAGGCGACCGGTACATGGGGAAGGGCGTCACCAAGGCCGTCGATCACATCGAAGATCGGATTGCTCCAGCGCTCTGTGGCCTGTCGGCTCTGGATCAGGCCAGCGTGGACGCAGCCATGATTGAACTCGACGGCAGCGACAACAAATCGGGCCTGGGTGCCAATGCGATCCTCGCGGTGAGCATGGCCACAGCACGCGCCGCCGCCAACGGTCTCGGCCTGCCTCTGTATCGCTATCTGGGAGGCCCCATGGCAACGCTGCTGCCGGTGCCTTTGATGAATGTGATCAATGGAGGCGCCCACGCCGCCAACAACTTGGATTTTCAAGAGTTCATGCTCGTTCCGCACGGTGCTCCCAACTTCAGGGAGGCGCTGCGGATGGGTACGGAGGTGTTCCACACCCTGAAGAATCTGCTCAGCGAACGAGGCATGAGCACCTCGGTGGGAGATGAGGGCGGCTTCGCTCCGGATCTGGGCAATGAGGAAGCCGGAGAAGTGCTGGTACAGGCCATCGAAAAAGCTGGATACAAGCCAGGCGAGCAAATTTCGCTGGCTTTGGATGTAGCGAGCACTGAGTTCTACAGCGACGGACGCTATGCCTTTAGCGGCGGCAGTTATTCCAGCGCCGAGATGGTGGACCAGCTGGAGCAACTCGTGAATCGTTTCCCGATCATTTCGATCGAGGACGGCTTAGCAGAAGACGACTGGGACGGCTGGGCCCTGCTCACCGAACGCCTCGGCAAACGCGTTCAACTCGTTGGAGATGACCTGTTTGTCACCAACACCAAACGTCTGCAGCAAGGAATCGATGCCAACACCGCCAATTCAATCCTGATCAAAGTGAATCAAATTGGCTCACTCACCGAAACGCTTCAAGCCATCGACCTGGCCGGTCGGTCTGGTTACACCAGCGTGATCAGCCACCGCAGCGGTGAAACAGAAGACACCACCATTGCTGATTTAGCCGTCGCCACGCGCGCCGGGCAGATCAAAACTGGCTCGCTAAGCCGCAGCGAACGGGTCGCTAAATACAACCAACTGCTGCGGATTGAGGACGAGCTGGGCAATCAAGCGGTGTATGCCGGAGCAACAGGCCAAGGGCCACGGGGTCGCGAGTAAGGCTCCAGATCCCTCGTCCCCACTCTGGGGTCACCAGCAAAGGAGCAAAGGGTCACTGCTCATGCAGCTGACCCTATGAATTCCGCAGACCTCAACGGAGGACCTGTCGCTAGATCAGGGATACGTGATGCAAGGAGCAGGAGCTACAACTCCAATTACCACCGCCAACAACGCATAGCGGCTTCAATTCCCCAAAGATCGAGAATCTTTTCACGCCAGGAACATTGAAACAATCCGCCAGTTTTCCAGCAATGAATTAACAGCTCTTCAAGAACGTCACTGAATTTTCGATCCGCTCGAACAGTGAGCAATTGGTTCAATTAGCTCAACTCAACGCATTTACTCTTAAAAGGAAAGAGTGCCCATCAGGACGAACGTTCCGTTCCTGACAAATTCTCAATCCGTCCATCCCGGCGCAGTTTCATTTGCAGCTTTAACCAACCCATCCCAACCGGAAGGGCCGCGCCTAAAGGGAGCAATGCCCAAAGGGGCCGAGAGCTGGCACCCATCAAAGCGGCTGCAACAGCAAGGCCACCAAGCAAGACCGATTGTCCAATCGAATGCTGAGCCGCCACCATTCGTCGGAACTGACGGTCTGACTCACCCATGCGGATCTGGAGTTGCAGATCCCCTTGTTCCAGGCGCTCCAGGCTTTCATCCAACCGACGGGGAAGACCCACCGCTCTTGAACTCAGAGCGCCGACCTGACGGCCAAATTCATTCAAAAGATCGTTGGAGCCAGATCCACTGGAAGTCATGAGCGGCAGCAGATAGGGCTTGGCAATCGCTACAAGGCTAAAGCCGGGATCAAGACTTTTGCCGACCCCTTCAAAGGTGGAGAGGGCACGCATCACAAAAATCAGCTCCACTGGCAAGCGAAACGGCTGCCCGTACACCAGTTCGTAAAGGTCGCCCGATAGTTTTTCAATCACGGAGCTACTGAATGGCGGCGTGAGCGCCTCCTTCAGCATCAAACGCACCAAACGCCGAACAGGACCCACATCAACACCCGTGGCGATGACACCAGCCGCTTGCATCTCATCCACAAGGGACGCCGCATCCCTTGCCGCAGCAGCTCTCACCATCCCCCCCAACCGCCTGCGTAGGCGTTCGGAAAGTTGCCCCATCATCCCGAAGTCGTAGTAGATCAGCGCTCCATCGGCCGCCACCGCCAAATTCCCGGGATGGGGATCGGCATGGAAGAACCCGTAGCGCACCAGCTGCTGCAGGTAGCTCGCTGAGCCGATTTCCGCCACCTTTGAGGGATCAATGCCAGCTTCTAAAAGGGCCGCACGATCGTTGATTTTGATCCCTGGTAAGTAGTCGAGACACAGCACGCGCCTGGTGCTGAGCTCCCAAACCACCCCAGGCACTCGGATGTTCGGATCATCGAGAAACTGCTGACGAAACCGTGCGGCATGCTGAGCTTCAAGACGGAAATCAAGCTCTCGGAGCAACACACGCCGACATTCCTGCGCCATCGCCACCCAGTCGCGCCCTCGTCCCCATTGGGGATGACGCTGAAGCACAGCAGCCACCTGCTGCATCACCTCGAGATCCAGGCGAAAAAGCCGTTCCAATCCGGGGCGCTGAATCTTCAGCACCACCTGGCGACCACTGCGAAGACTCGCCCGATGCACCTGGGCTAAGGAAGCCGCCGCGATCGGCTGCTCATCTAAATCAATGATTTCTGCGCAACGGGCACCAAGCTCTTCCTCAAGAACGGTCTGGGCACGGTCAAAGGAAAAGGAGGGAACACGGTCCTGCAGTGCCGCTAATTCAGAGACCCAGCCGGCTGGCAACACATCCGGCCGAGCTGACAACAACTGACCGAGCTTGATAAACGCCGATCCAAGGTGAAGAAGCTCCTGCGTCAGCCACCTTGCACGCAATTGCTGGCGAGCTGCGCGACGCTCCGGAGTGGGACCACCCGGGTAGCTAAAAGCCCTGGCATCCCACCAGAGGAACAACAGGAGAGTGAGAACAGCTCGCCAAATACGCAGTCCGCGGAACGCTCTACGCAGCAGGGCCTTCAAGCGACTGATCAGGATCACGACCGCTCCTCCATGCGAATCCCCAGTTCAGCGACCCGAGCTCGCAGCTGATCAATCTTGGTCTGCAAGCTCTCCTCTTCCGCGGATGCAGCCGGCGAGGACTCCGCCTCGACGCCCCGTCCATCTCCTTCTCGCTCAAGCCTCTCGGCTTCCGCCTTCACTTCCTCCTGAAACAAGTCCCATTCCTGGCGAACGCGATCGGGTGCGTCTTGCACCAAAACCGCGAATCCAGCCGCGGCATCGGCCACGCCGTGACCCATCCGAGCGAGCACACGATGCATCGCCGCTCTGAGCAGAGCATCTCGGGAGGTCATGGCCTTTCGTCTCAACCTTGGAACTGTGGCAGATTCAGGCCTCGATCAGCGATGTTCGCTCAAGGAGCGGGAGGCGCCTCCACTGGCGTCACGAAAAACTCAGGCTCAGCTGGTTCGGGTTCGACAACGACCGACTCAACCACCACTGGGGGTTCCAGCTCTGCGGCGGGAGCCGGTTCGGCCAACGCGGGGAGCTCGGTCGGAAACGCGTTGGGCGCATCCAAAGGCAGCTCTGGGTCCAGCAACTCGGTGGAAGCTTCGATCTCAAAGGGAGTCGTTTCGTTCAGGGTTGGGATGTCATCAACGGGACGGGGCGTGTTCACCACAGCTTGCTGACTGCGCTCACGCTCAATCGCTGCCGCAGCGATGCGCTCAGCCTCCTCTTTGGCTTTGCGCTGCTCCAATTCCTTAGCGAGCTTGACCTTTTTCAGCTCATCGGCCTTTTTGGAGGCTTTCGCATCGATCTTGTCTTTGGCTGCAACATCAGCCTGAAGAGTGCCGGACTCTCCATGGCGCAGCCGAAGCACCTCCAGGCTTTCCCCTGGAAATGCCCGTGCTTTAAAAGACTGCGGTTCCGATGCCTGCAATCCAGATCGGATCAAGACAAAGCGCTGGGTGATGCCGTAACCAAGCGCGAAGCACGCCCCTGCAACCAGAGGGCCGACCCAGAAGCGCGGGCGGGCCTGACGCTTGGACTTCGCCGTGGGAACTTTGGTCTCAGCGGGCATCTGTAGGTCCTCCTCAGCTCCACCATCCTCGCAGCGATGTCCAGACCTCAGGTGGTGTAGTCGGCATTAATGCGAACGTAACCTCTTGATTTCAGTCATGCCAACGCTTCTGGGTGAATTGCAGAGCTGTTACCCAGGTGTTACCCTTGACTTACATCGAGCAAATCCCAGTCGTGACGACGTTGGTGTTACCCATCCGTTACCCAATTCGGCATTTTTAGAGATGCCTGACGGGAACATCCTCGACAAGAGAGGCATACCAACAGACAAAAATGCTTATGTATATCGCCGAGCGGACAAAGGCGGACGTTGGTATCTCTATTTCTACGATAAAGAGTCAGGAAAGAGACATCGTTTTGCCTTAAAAACTCAAAGCGATGACATTCCCGAGCCAACTCCAGCAGGATCAGAGAAGGCATGGATGCTAGGCGTCGAGAAGTTTATTGAATTAAAAGGAAAATCCGAAAGAGGAGAATCAGTTAGAGGACTAAAATTTGGCGATATGGTTGACAAGTTCTTAGCAAAAGAGCACAAGAAAATAAGTAGAACACCACATACAGGAATATCAGAAGCACGATTCCGGCTACTTAAAACTCAATTACGATGGATGAGCGAATTTGTTGGAGATACTCGAAAAGAGATACACAAGATAAGGCGGAACACGTTTCTCAACTATGAGGTATGGAGAAAAGAACGTGCCATTCAATATGGTAAAGATACTCCACAAAACACAACCATCAACCAAGAAATATCAACACTGCGACGAGCATTCAACGAAGTTGCAGTGGCAGAAGGATTTATCAAAAGAGATTCAATCCCAGAACTGCCAAGTATCAAACTTCCAAAAGACAAGAAGCACAGAAGAGATGATTTAACCGAGAACGAATGGTTAGAACTAGAAAGATGCTGTCGTCTCTATTGGATTAAGGGAAAGACAAGAATCCTGAATGACGACTATGAGATGGAGAAAAACTCTCAAGGCAAATGGAAGACAGAGACAAACATACAAATAGGTAGCGAAAGAGGAAGGACTCAACTCATACACCGCGAAATGCTTTATCTTGCGATGAGAATATCAATGGATAGCGGGATTCGTCCAGGTTCACTAAGGAAAATGCAGTGGCGGCACATATCAGAGAACACGACAATTCCAGTTGCTGAACGTAAGACTTGGGTGCTCATTGACGTTCCCGCAGAAAACACAAAAACTGGAAGAAGTTATCGTTGCAACGCACCAATAGCAAAGCACTTGGAAAGACTGAGAAAGATAAGCACATACACCAAACCAAACGACTTCATCTTCCTCAATCAATCAAGAGGAATACAGATGAGCGAGCGTTTGTGGAAAGATTCCATCTCAGAGGCTTTAGTAGAAGCACGTCTTGCAGACTGGAGTAAGGATGACAGCAACAACTGTCGGAAAATCGATGTACATAGTGGCAAGAACATAACTTGGTATAGTTTCCGCCACACACATATCACTTTACGACTGAATGCGGGAACACCAGTTCCTGTGATTGCTGCCAACTGCGATACAAGTATGAAATACATCGAAGAGCATTACTTCCATTACCGCGCTGCAGAGCAAACTGAGATACTTGGAAAAGGAAGAAAATCACTAGGCAAAGCGGAAGAACATCTGGATTGGATTGAAGAACTTCCAAATACCCACAAAGGAAAAGTAACAACTATCGCAACTAACCGTCGCCGCTCTTCTGCAAAGCAGGTAAACAAATAACCACAACCTCTCTATGCACTCTGTATGCCTCTCAGGCAGCGATTAGACGCTTGTTAGAGAAATACACCTACAACGCCTTCAACGCGCACTGTAGGCGCTTACAGGCGTCAGCTATTCACATTCACTACCCATATCTATGCCAAGAAAACTAACCAAAGACCAAAGGTACAACCGAAAACGTAGAAAAGACGGTAATAAAGACTTCCGACGTGTACCCAAAGAAGGAAATTTTGATGGAGTAAGAGTTACGAGGAAGCAAATCACTTTCTATATCTCTAATGAAGCGTCAGAGCGTTTGCAACAGATGGCAGACAATATAGGAGTATTTAAATGGGAAATGGCAAGTCGGATGATTCTCAAAGGTTTACCTGGTATTCAATCCTCTGGTTATGCATCTCTTCGAAATCCAGAGGCAATTAATCGATATGAGTGGAACGTTCTATACCTTGAACCTGTCATCAAAAGGATTCACTATCGCAGTAGCAAAGCAGACAAGCGAGTGACTATTGATGTCACAAGCACAGCCTGGAACAAGATTCATTGCCACAGCACAGCGACAGAACGCTCAATGAGTCAGATATTCCATTCATTGTGTCTTAACTACAAACCGCTTACTAAGGAGCAAAGAGAGACAAGCAAACTTGCTAGAGAAGAGTATCTGAGAAATCAGGAAGTTCCTAAAGAAGAAAAGACAACGGGCTACTACAAACCATATGAACAACCATCCAAATTCATGGATGTGGGTTGGGATTTAATCCATGTTAAAGGTATTCCAGTTGAACATTGGGATGGAGCAGAATTTGACGAGTATTGTGAGTTGATGGATAAGAAGTTTGCCAAACTCAAACGGGATATGGATGAACGCATAAAACTGAATGATGAACTATTCGGAAAACTCCAGTCATCTGCTGACGAATTAGAGGAATAAAGTCGCCTGACACAATCGACACCAAACCACAGGTTAAACCTAGTGGTAGTCGAGTATTTGATTCGCATGTACGCTCGATGTCCATTAATTAGGGGAGAAAAACTCCTAAAAGACAAACAGTCTTTGTCTTCGAGCGTAGCGAGAAGTTAATGACACACCAAGAGCGTAGCGATTGGAATGTGGAATTAATCTACTAACTACTAACAAGAGGATTCAACCGAGACTGAATACTGATGAATTAGATGTCAATAGACATACGATTCATCCTGATTCAACTGTCTATGAATCCTTATAACCAATTATTCAATCTAAGTATTTATCTATGGCAACAACAAAGGGTTTAACTCTGAAAGACTACAACTGGATTAATAGCAAGTGTCGTGCCATCGCCAAGATGGAGCATCATGGTGTGAAGGAACGTTTTCTAAGGAATGAACTCTATGTTCTTGGCGTTTTTGCCTTTAGGAATTTTCATGGTGCTGATATGCCAGAAGATATGCTTCATCCATCCTTGAATTACAAATTGCTTAGTCACGAGAGGCAAGCGGTTTAAACAAATACCTACCACCTCAATATGAATACCTTAGTTCGTACTCAAGGATATGTGACTGACGCTCATGTTCTTGAGCCATACGCTAAACATTCCTACGAAATCAAGCGATATGAATTATATTTATGTCCTTCTGATTGCACTCACTTCTACGACTTAGAATATCGCATAGAGGAGTTAAAGCGAGAGTATGAGAAGCAACAACCTTTCCATTCCTCACGCGACTCAAATCACGATACCCATCCTGCTCTTAAAGATAGAGCATTCGATGGTGATTGTCTCAAATTCGAGTCACTACACAGTCCAAGATTGGAAGGCGAGTTCTCATTGCTCGCCTATGATGATCAGTTGATTGGCAAGTTTGTCCAGGTTGTTGGACATATACAGATACAAGAGCTAGGTAATTGTTTCTTGTCTTTCCATATCCTTGAACCAGCAGTTCATCCCGCTCATGGATGGGATGACTGACTTTATCGCTGGCATTTCACCAGCACTCGACTGAGGTGATACAGACGACAAGTTTAGGTGGTGTTTGTTCGTCTCGATGGTTTGATTCCATCTTCAGTCATTGCCATCAGAACAGCGCATTCTGAATGGTGTTGAACATAAGAGCGCGTTTCTAGAAATAACCACTTAACCAAATGCATAAAAATAAATACCAAAGGCGCAGAGGAATGCGTCCTTCAACTTCTGCTGCTTCAGCGACACAACAAGAACTAATCCAAGGACCAATCCAACAACCTTCTGGCTCTCAACTATCTACTGACTTTGGTAGAGAGACAGCAAGACAACTAAGGGAGAATGCAAACCCCAATACAAGGTTCATTGATAAACCAACACCTAGTACAGATAAGAACCTGCTGCGTCAAGCTGCTGGACGTCAGCAATCAATGGTTAGAGATGCTCAACAGCAAGCGTTTGGCAATCGTACTGTGCCTCAGGTAAAACTAGAAGGAAGGTATGCTGCTCCTTCTGTACCAACATCAAATCTTGTCTTTAAAGGTGGAGGAGTTCGTTTTCAACCAGCAATGCGAGGAAACTTGCTAACAGCAGTTGCTGGTGTCGCTGCTGAACTGCTTGTTGAACCAGCTGCAGATGCAATCAGCGACTATGTAATACATCCAATGATTGGTGCTGTCTTAGGCAAAGACATCCCATCTGCTGAAGAGCTACGTCGTATCCAAACGATGAAGAAAGAGATTGAATTAAGAGATGCATTGAATGAGCGTCTTTATCAACAGAAATTAAATGAAGCTCAATTGCCAATTATTGAAGGTGAAGCACCGCTAGCTCCTGTGCTCCCTGAGCGTGCTTTGTATGCCTCTACAGCAGCTCCAAGCCCATATCCGCATAGAAGCAGTAAAGTCAATTTAGGCTCGTCACAGAGCCATCTCAGCGGAGCATCTAAAACACATTCACGATCAGAGGTTGATCCCAATCGTGAATACAAGATTCGACGAGCTGCGCTGGGAGACAATCCAACTAAAGAAGAAGTAGATGCTGTTGTTGCTTATGGGTTAGCTCAGCATAGGAAGAACTTTCCGAATCTATATTCTGAATAATCAGAGATTCTTGGCTTTCGGTAATTCTACACGCTGAAGTTTTGTTGTCCATGTGAATTCAAGCTGTTCACCTTGGCGCTCAATTAGTATTTGAATACTGGTTGGGTTTTGCGCGTCGTTAACGTATTCTTTATTTTTTACGCCATTTATAGTTATAACTTTGTCTCCCGCTTGAAGTTTTCCTTTTGCAGGATCTCCAAATACTTTGTTTACTATATTATTTTGATCGCTTCTATACCCTGAACTATAGAAAGTCGCATAACCTCTTGCCATGCCTTGAGCGCAAGTGTTCTGAAAACCAATTGCAAGATCTCCAGGTGGACATGTTTTGTCGAACGAAGCCCTTACTGGTTGAGAATTTTTATCCCAATGAATCTCAGCTCCACCTCTACATTTAATTCCTTTGCCCGCCAGCTGTGGATCATTCCCATAACCAAATAATCCAGACTTTATGCAAATTACTCTTTGGCAGTAACCACCTCCTGAATACCAAAGCCCAGCTGGACAGCTATTACCTTCAGTAAGGTTTGCGCCTTGTCTTTGTATTTGATTAACGGTTGTCTCTGTTGATGTCTCACCTTTCATGGATCTAACACATCCCGAGTAATCCTTTGCCTCAATGCAAAGCTTATGAATCTTGGGATCAACCTCAGCAAAGGCTGGCAATGGAACCGCAAGGAGAAACGGAATTATCAAATTTCTCATCTCTAGGATCTTTTTTAAGATGTTGATGATCTTATAATGATGCAGATGATATGTCTAGGAAATTCAAAAAAATAATTTATATTTCTGAAGACGCATACTTATACATGCTGGCTTGAGTAACCCCCGCTAGGTATCGTCTTGGCGGCTTTTGTCGATATTTTTTGTATTGACAGGTTGCTGTCTTGTATTTATCGACTATTTGCATTGACTTATCTTAAAACGCATTAACTATAGGATTGTCAGGCTATTAGTTTGCCTTGTAGATTCCGTTATTATGAAGGCGAGATGTCTGCACCTTCAATCAAGCGACATACGTACACATTCATTGGGACAAAACGAGTCGATCATGAATACCTGATTCTTCATGCTGCGCTTGGAGATAATCCAACCAAAGAGGAAGTAGATACTGTTGCTACTTATGGGTTCCAACGGCATAGGATATATTTAGCCAGTTTACATCAAATGCATATATGCAGCAATACATAAGGCACTTCAATGCATGAAATGCATAAAGCTCTTGAATACCATTTCACTGCTAAGATTAGAGGCCTAACAGAACATTAAGCAAAAATGCTTAGGGTGATTGCTCGTCTTACTAGTTTGTCAATTGCTTTTTCAAGCCTAAGCACTATCGCGAAGGCAGACGTCCAGTATATATTTGCAGGAACAGGGACTCAAGCTAAGCTATACAGCGTCGACTTTTCAAGTGGATCTAATGTTTGGACGGAACTTTCTCCTCCATCTTCTGCTGGAATTGAAATAAGAGAACAAGTCTCCACATTCTTTGACCCAACTTCAAACACAGTAAATAACTATGACTATTTTACTGATAGCTGGCATGTTTACGATGTTGAACTAGATTCATGGTCTAGTCAAGCTACAGAAGTAGATCCTGTTAGGACAAGTTTTGTCAAAACAATAAGTCAAAGTATGCTGATATCTCAACCAACACTGCTGATATCTCAACCAACACTGCTGATATCTCAACCAACACTGCTGATATCTCAACCAACACTGCTGATATCTCAACCAACACTGCTGATATCTCAACCAACACTGCTGATATCTCAACCAACACTGCTGATATCTCAACTAACAAGACTGATATCTCAACTAATCGGCAAGCAGTAGTTGCCTTAAATGGACTTGTTAATAATCCCGATGCGGCTCAGATTAAAGCCGACGGCATATCAGTTAGAGGGAAAAACCTAATAAGTCGTGATGAGAATGGAGTTGTTTCTATTGGTGAAAACTCTTTAAAAACTGTTGAAGTCAACGGCAAGCAGAGCTTGTGGGCAACTGATTCAACCGGTGCAAGCATCCCTATAAACTTTACCAATGGTTCAGATCTTCAGATCAATGGATTAAGCGTCCAAGGACAAATAAATGATAATCGATCTGCCATTAGCTCCAATACTTCTGCGATTAACCAGAACAGACGCAATATTAATGATCTGGGTTTTGGTGTCGCCGGAGCTACCGCACTTTCTACTGCGATGACTGCCTTACCAACTATCGCCAATAATTCTCCAATTTCTTGTGGGGTAGGAAGTGGTGGTTATAGCAATCGTTATGCAATGAGTCTTGGTTGTGCTATCAAAACATCTGAACGCGTTTCTTTCAACGTTGGAGGCTCATATGTATTCGGCGGTTCTTCAGATTATGGAAATAGTGAACTCTCAAATTATGCTGGCAGAGCAGGTTTTGTTATTAGTTTTGGAAACATCCAATCTTCTTCAGATAGCAACCTTAAATCGCGAGTTAAGGCACTTGAGAAGGAGAAAAAATCATTGATTTTACGCCTTGAACGCCTTGAGGCGCTTGCCTCAGGCATACAATCAAATCATTTAGCTTCAATGAATCAAGTTTTAGAATGACAGTCTTATATTTATCAATAAATTAAAGCTGCGACTTACGAACTAGAAACGCAAGCGACTAGCACCTCTGCAGCACCCCCAGATGCTTCTCAGAGCCGCTTAAGGCGTTTCAACAGGTGTTCCTCTCAATAAAGGTTTAAACGCTTCTCAGGAGCACTCAGGGCGCAATGACGAGCACCCAAAAAGTGACAGAAATTTCTGAGGCGGCTTACATATATCTTTCTGCATACAATATCCCCCATACGAGTAGCTGTAGAAGCTCAAATAGACAGAGTGGCCTTAATTAAGGCGACATTATGTCCGCCAAGCATTGCTTTGCTGGACTTCTTCACAGTAGAGATGCACTTTCTTGACAGCATTTGTATCACAGTGAACACTCTTAGTGAATTATTGGCTCTTTATCTGTAGAGGTAGAGCCAATATCACTGCACCTTGTATTGCTTTCGATAGACTGAAATAGACAACAGTTACGTTGTTGAAGGGTGTTACCGAGGTGTTACCCCTGAAAACAGAACCTCAACCAAGGCCGCGGCCACTAGGCTCTTAGCTTACGTAGTATAATCGGCATTAATGCGAACGTACTGATCGGAAAGGTCGCATCCCCAAGCGATTCCCTGACCAGTGCCATCACCAAGAGACAGGCGAATCTGCACCGTGTCATCGACGAGATAACGGCCACAAGCGCGTTCACTGAGATAGGCAGACGCTGCTGCCCGGTCGAATGGCAAAGGTTGTCCCTCTGACATCAATTGATGCGGTCCTATCCAAAGGGCCACGGCATCGGCTGAAAACGCCACACCCGCACGACCCGCTGCCGCCACGATCCGTCCCCAGTTGGGATCCCTTCCGTGAACCGCCGTTTTGACCAACGACGAGCCACAAATGGTGCGCGCGATCTGTCGCGCCTCCGTCTCTAAATCGGTGCCCTCCACCTGCACTTCCGTCAAGCAGGTGGCGCCCTCACCATCCCGAGCAATCGAGCGAGCCAGATGCTGGGCTACCAAGGTCAGCCCCTCCTCCAATGCCTCGAGTTGATCCTCTGGCAGTGGCTCTCCTGCCGCGAAGGCCAAGAAGGTGTCATTGGTGCTGGTGTCACCATCCACGGTGATGGAGTTAAACGAACGATTCACCGCCCGGCGCACCATGTCCTGCCACAGGTCACAGGGCACAGCGACATCACAGCTGAGATATCCGAGCATCGTGGCCATGTTGGGGTGAATCATCCCGGACCCTTTCGCCATCCCGCCAATCCGCACCCGGCGCCCGCCCAATAGAGCCTCCAAGGCGATCTCCTTCTCCACCAGATCCGTCGTGAGGATCGCCTGAGCCGCTGCAGCGCCACCATCCGGAGCTAAGGCGTCCACCAAAGGATCCACAGCGGCAAGAAGGGGCTCCATCGCGATCGGCACACCGATGACACCGGTGGAGCAAATCAAGACCTGGTCATGGGAGAAGCCCAAACGATCGGCCACTGCTTGCGTGATACGAAGGCTGTCGGCCAGACCCCGGTCACCAGTACAGGCATTGGCCTGTCCGGAATTGGTCACCACGGCACGCACGCGGCCAGACGTCACCTGCAGACGATCAGCACAAAGATCCACGCAAGCGGCGCGGACGACGGATGTAGTGAAGGTGCCAGCACAGACCGCAGCCTCTGGTGCCAGCAAAAGGGAGAGGTCAGGTTTCCTGGATGGCTTGAGACCCGCGATTAAGCCCGCTGCCTTGAAGCCAGTGGGCGCAGTGATTCCTCCAGAAACTGGAGCCCAGGTCACAGATGGCGTCATTGATAAGGGTGCAAAGCCAACCGATGCGCTCTTTCTACGCTTTTTAAGCAGGCATGGCTCAGCTCTGAAAAAGACTGCAAGGTCATACTTTCAAGGGATGAAGCCCTTTCCCTTGAGTGAAAGACAACGCTGGAAAGGACGGCAACGGCGCATCGGCCTCACCGGTGGCATTGCCAGTGGCAAAAGCAGCGTGGGGCATTTTCTAGAACAACAGGGCATTGCCGTTCTGGATGCAGATCTCTATGCCCATGAAGCGTTGGCTCCGGGCACTACGGCGACTCGTGCGGTGCTGGAGCGCTATGGCGCCAAAGTAGAGAGCGAGTTCCATGAAGGCCTCGACCGTGCGGCACTCGGCGCAATTGTGTTCAGTGATCCACAAGAGCGAACTTGGCTGGAAGCTCAACTACATCCGTTGGTACGACAACGTTTCGACCAGGAGCTGGAGACGCATGTCGGCGAGAGTGTCGTGGCATTGATGATCCCTCTGCTATTTGAAACTGGGTTGGAGAGTCTTTGTTCTGAAGTCTGGGTGGTGTACTGCTCGCCAACCCAGCAAAGACAACGACTAATAACCCGTAATCAGCTCTCTCTTGAGGAGGCCGAGCAACGGATCAGAGCCCAATGGCCGATAGATCGCAAGATTGAACTTGCTGACTCTGTCATTAAAAATGGGGGATTTCCGCAGAGCTGGACGTCACAGGTCCGTGAGCTGCTTTATGAAACGCCACCACTTGAATGATCCGATTCTTTCAACGGAAAGCAAACTCCACGCATTGACCGAAGCAGCGGCAAACCCCAGGCAACAGGAGGTGCAGAGATAAAGCCGACCGATCGGCTGAGCATGAGCATCACCCGTGACGCCTCAGTCGGACCCTGTCACAACAGACGCCTTGACCAGTCGACAAATAGCTCACTACGGTCCAAGGATTTAATGCACCAGGTGGCCATGAAACGGTTGGCTAGCTCACTGGGATGGACAACGCTGCTATTGCTCACTGCGCAATCTGCACAGAGCGACCCAGTCGAATATCAATGTTTTGAGAGGAGCACGCGACGTCCGGTGGCGGCAAGCCTGGTCGACCTCAGCACGCCTGAGGTGACCTGCGAGCCCACCACACTGAAAACCCCAAGCGTCGTTGCAACCCCCGAGCAAGAGAGCAGCGCCAAACTTGACCCGCCTCCTGCAGATCCAGAGGTCAGCACCGGCCCCAGCCCTTACGCCGACATCACACCCGACCCAGAGTCCGTGAATCTGTTTGTCCGCGACAATCCTCTTTCGGCAAGACGTGCCCTGAATCTGGCCCGCGGTGCTGCAACTCGACGTAACGGGGGCCTTCGGGTCTATCGCCCGGGAACCTGCATGTATGGGAGTGCGACTAACAATCCTTGCCTCCTCCATGCAGGTCCAGAAGGCTTTGAATTCAAGATTCCTGGCGGTACACCCGGCTGGGAACAGGCCGGAGATCCTCCAGCCCTGACAACGCGGATTCTGATCGCAGCCGATGGCCGCTCATTAATGCAGAGCGACCAATCAGAAGCCGCTATCCCTTGAGTTTCATGCTGAGGATCTGATTGGCCAATTTGGGATCAGCTTTACCGCCAGTTTTCTTCATCAGCTGCCCCACAAAGAAGCCCTGTAGTTTATTTTTTCCACCACGGAATGCCTCCACCTCATCAGGATGAGCAGCAAGAAGCTCTTCCACGATCGCAGTGATGGCCGCAGGATCGCTGATCATCCCCAGTCCACGTTCATCCACAATCGCTTTAGGAGAACCACCCTTCTCAAGAAGCTCGGGGAGAATCTCCTTGGCGATCTTGCCGCTGATCTTGCCGCTATCAATCAGCTTGACCATCTCGGCGAGCTGTTCAGGGCGAAAGGCCAAGGCATCGAAGTTCAGGCGATTGCTGTTGACGTAAGCGGCAATATCACCCGTAATCCAATTCGCTGACAACTTGGCGTCTGCGCCGGCGGCTACAACGGTTTCGAAATACTGCGCCATCGAACGTTCGTCGGTCAGCACGCGCGCGTCGTACTGAGACAGCCCAAGGGCATTGGCGTAACGATGGCGCTTAGCCGATGGCAGCTCAGGCAGTTCACTCCTCCAGGCTTCGCGCTGATCAATGCTCACCTCAATCGGACCAAGATCCGGATCGGGGAAATAGCGGTAATCGCTTGCTCCCTCCTTGCTTCGCATGCTCTTGGTGAGCTGTTTGCTCTCATCCCAAAGACGCGTTTCCTGAACGATCGGCTCGCCAGTCTCATAGGCCTTGATCTGCCGCTGAATCTCGTATTCGCAAGCCTTCTGAATGGCAGAAAACGAGTTCATGTTCTTGATCTCCACCTTCGTGCCAAAGGGAGCATCGGGACCCCGACGCACGGAGATATTGACGTCACAGCGCAGGGAGCCCTCCTGCATGTTTCCATCGCTCACACCCAAATAGCGCATGATCCGGCGGATCTCAGAGGCGTATTCCGCCGCTTCCCGACCGTTGCGCAAATCGGGCTTGCTCACAATCTCCGCGAGGGCTACACCCGCTCGGTTGTAGTCCACAAGCGAATGGGTCGAGCCCGCCAGGCGATCGCTTCCTGCATGCACCAACTTGCCAGCATCCTCCTCCATATGCAGGCGCTCGATCCCGATCTTTTTCAGGTAGGTGTCTTTGCCTTTCTCAGCAACTTCCACCTCGATCCAACCCTCTTCTGCAATCGGCTCATCGAATTGGGAGATCTGGTAGTTCTTCGGCAGATCTGGATAAAAATATTGCTTGCGATCGAATTTGCTGTGTTCGGCAATGTTGAGATTCAGCGCCATCGCCGCCTTAACGGCGTACTCGAGCACCTTTTGATTCAAAACCGGAAGCGTGCCTGGCAAGCCACATACCACGGGATCGATATGGGTGTTGGGGTCATCCCCATAAGCCGTGGAAGCAGACGTGAAAATCTTGCTGTTGGTGCCCAGCTGCACGTGGGTCTCAAGACCGATCACGGCCTCCCAAGCCAGTTCCGTTGCTGCAGGTGCCGCCATCAGCTTTGAGCATCATCAAACCACCCCAATCCTATGGAAGAGGAGGAGACGCCATCCTGTTGAAAGAACTTCAGCGTGGTGAAGCTGCCGAATCAACCATGAGCAATGAGCAAGTGCTGATCCTCGGCGGCGGACTGATGGGCCTCGCCATCGCCCATCAGCTGGCCCGGCGCGGCCGTTGCGTCACCGTGCTGAGCCGACGGCGGAACGAAGCCGCCGGTTTTGTCGCCGCTGGGATGCTGGCCCCCCATGCCGAAGGATTGCGTGGCGAACTGTTGCAACTTGGCCAGCTGAGCCTGGAGCGCATTCCCCGCTGGGTGGCGCAGATTGAAGCCGATAGTGGACTTCCCTGCGGGCTGCGCGCCACGGGGATTGTGGTGCCCTTTCTTGATGCAAAAGAACGAGATTGTTATCCGACGGCCGCCTTTGGCGAAGCCCTGAATCGAGAACGGCTTGAACAACTGCTACCAGGGATCGCACCGGCCTGGCAGGCCGGCCTGCTCTTTGACCAAGACGGGCAAATTGACAATCGCCGTCAACTCATGCGCTCCTTAGAGAGTGCCTGCGTTGACAGGGGCGTGAATTTTCAGGAAGGAGTGGAGGTTCTCGACGTCCTGCAACGAGATGGTCGCCTCCATGGTGTGCAAACCCGTGATTCCGAAGGTCAGCTGGCAACTCTGGAATGCACGACAGCCGTTCTGTGCAGCGGGGCATGGAGTGCTCAACTTCTTCCTGAATTGCCGGTCTTTCCAGTGAAGGGGCAGATGGTGTCACTCCAAACCCCTCGCGGCGCCCTTAAACACGTCATTTTCGGGCCGGGCACCTATCTCGTCCCACGCGAGGATGGTCTGGTGGTTGTAGGAGCCACCTCAGAGCCCGAAGCCGGCTTCAAGGAAGGGTTAACGCCTCAAGGGCAGCAACATCTCAACCAGGGGATCGCCGCGCTGCTTCCAGAAGCGGTGAACTGGCCACCGATGGAGCGTTGGTGGGGCTTTCGTCCCTGCACACCAGACGAAGGGCCTCTACTGGGAGAAGGGCCCATCAAGGGGCTATGGCTGGCCTGCGGCCATCACCGCAATGGCGTATTGCTCGCAGCAATCACGACAGAGTTGTTGGCTGACGCCATCACTGGTCATGCCACAACTTGTGAAGCCAAGGAGCTGCTCAACGCATTCCGTTGGGACCGGTTCAGGGACGACATGATCCAAAACAAAGCCCCCGAGAAGTCATCCCGAGGGCAAGCAGGGTTGCAACCTATAAAAAGAAAAAGCGATCAGCCTTCGACGCGCCAGCCTTGATCGGACGGAGTCCAATCGCTCAATTCGGAGGGCTGGAACCAAAGCCCAATCTCAAACTGAGCTGTTTCTGCTGCATCGGAGCCGTGAATCACATTGCGGCCGATATTGACGGCCAAATCTCCACGAATGGTGCCGGGCTCAGCCTCCAAAGGCTTCGTGGCACCGATCATTTTGCGCGCGCTGGTGATCACACCATCGCCCTCCCACACCATGGCCACCACAGGGCCTGAAGTGATGAAGTCCACCAAACCAGCAAAGAAGGGGCGCTCTTTGTGCACGCCGTAGTGCTGTTCAGCCAGCTCACGGCTTGGGGTGAGCTGTTTTAGGCCCACCAACTTGAAGCCCTTGCGCTCAAAGCGACCCAGGATCTCGCCCACAAGACCGCGTTGAACGCCGTCGGGCTTGATGGCAATAAAAGAGCGTTCGGCAGCCATAAAATTGAAAAAACCGTCGTCATCGTCAACGCCAGATGCCCTAATTGGCAAGCACAAAACTGGCAATGGGGTTGAAGCTCCTTAGATTCCCCCCATCTGATCAATGTCCGTTCCCATGGTGCTCGCCGACTCCATCACCTGGACGGGGAGCGATAGCGCCCAGCTTTATGGGCTGGAACGCTGGGGTGATCCTTACTTCTCGATCAACCCACGCGGGCATGTGAGCGTGCAACCACGGGGAGCCCGGGGCGGAAGTTTGGATCTGATGGAACTGGTGGCTGGTCTGCAGGACCGCAGCCTGGGCCTGCCCCTCCTGATTCGCTTCGACGACATCCTGGAAGACAGGCTGGAACGCCTGCACGCTGCATTTGAACGAGCGATTACCCGCTACGACTACGAGGGCCGCTACCAAGGCGTCTTCCCGGTGAAGTGCAACCAACAGCGTCACGTGGTGGAAGAGCTGGTGACCTGCGGGAGGCGTTGGCATTTTGGCCTAGAGGCAGGCAGCAAAGCCGAACTCCTGATCGCCCTCTCTTTGATGGATGATCCTGAGGCCCTTCTGATCTGCAACGGCTACAAAGATCAGCGCTACATCGAGACCGCAATCTTGGCCAGACGGCTTGGCCGAAGGCCCGTTGTGGTGATCGAACAACCGGACGAAGTGCAGCGCATCATCGATGCCAGCCAGGAGCTTGGGGCCGCACCACTCATTGGCATTCGTGCGCGTCTCTCCAGCCGAAGCACAGGGCGTTGGGGTAGCTCCGTGGGGGACAAGGCGAAATTTGGGCTACCCGCTCCCGAAATCATCGGCGCCGTTGAGGCCCTGCGAGACGCCAACCTGCTCAGCGAGCTGCGCCTTCTGCATTTCCATGTCGGCAGCCAAATCAACGACATCGCCGTCGTGAAAGATGCCTTGCAGGAGGCCTCTCGTCTGTACGTGGAGCTTCATGCCCTTGGGGCCCCGATGGGCTACCTGGATGTCGGCGGTGGTCTTGGGATCGACTACGACGGCAGTCGCACCGCCACGGCAGCCTCAACCAACTATTCCCTGCAGAACTACGCCAACGACGTTGTCGCAACGGTGAAAGAGGGGTGCGAACCCAACAATGTTCCGGTACCAACGCTCGTTAGCGAAAGCGGTCGAGCGATTGCGAGCCATTTCTCAGTGCTGGTGTTCAACGTTCTCGGTAGCGGTGGCCTGCAACAACCGGTACCGCCGGTTGAACAGGATGAACCGCTGATCGTTCGCAACCTGCGCGAAACCTTTCAAGGCATCGAAGCCTTGCCGATCGACACCGCTGCAGACCCATCTCGCCTGCAGGAAGCCTGGAACGATGCGCTCAAATTCAAAGAGGATGCCTTGGCCGCCTTTCGACTCGGCTACTTGAGTTTGAAAGAGCGCAGCATGGCGGAACAACTCACCTGGGCATGCGCCAGGGCCTTGCTCGACCGCCTGTCCGATCAAGCAAAACTGCCCGACGACCTCAAAACCCTTCCAGCGGTCTTAGCGGAAACCTATTACGCCAATCTTTCGATCTTCCGCTCCGCACCAGACACCTGGGCCATCCAGCAACTTTTCCCACTGATGCCGCTGCATCGTCTCAACGAACAACCCACACGGCTCGGGCATTTCGCCGATTTAACCTGCGATTCCGATGGCAAGCTGAACCGATTCATCAACGACGGCCAGAACAAGCCCCTGCTCGAGCTTCATCCCCTCAAGCCAAGTGAGCCCTATCTGATCGGGATGTTTCTCGGTGGCGCCTATCAAGAGGTGATGGGCAATCTGCACAACTTGTTCGGAAGCACCGATTCCGCTCATATCCGCCTAGCCCCTGGCGGCGACTACCAAGTGGACCATGTCGTTCGTGGCGACACGAACGCCGACGTGCTGGCGATGATGGAACATGACCCAAATCAGCTCCTGGAACGGTTGCGCATGGCCAGCGAAAAAGCCATCAGCAGCGGACAGCTACGCATCAGCGAAGCAAGGCGCTTGATGGATCACCTGGAAATCAGTTTGCGCCAAAGCACCTATCTACAAGGCTGAATGCATCCACCAGAGAGGCCTTTGATCTGCACGTCAGCCCTGCCCTTCACTCCGACCAGGATTCCTGAATCAAGCAAATGGTGTCGCTAGACATAGCCTGCGACAGAGAACATGGGAGCAGACGGGTTTTTGCTATAGCAAAAGCTGAGCGAAGAGATCTCTTAAGAGAACAAGCTCTTGCCAGCTTCTCTCCAACAGGCAGCCCAAAGCTCATGAGTGGTGGTGGATAGAGGCAATGGAGAATTGACCAGGCGGATCAACAAACAAACGTTGATTGAGGGGACAGAGGTTTGATCAACATCACAATGAACACACCCCATCGAGGCACACCATGGAACCATTGACAAGAGTCGTCGCTCTAGGAGCCATCCTTGTTACAGCAAAATATTTTCAGAAGAAATTCAAGCTACCGCCTGTCCCAATACGACTACCAACGATTGCATTATTAGCCACATTAATCAATGCCTATCTACCTAATGCTATAGAAGCAAGTGTAAACTCAAACTGGAAGAATGCAGGCATAGAGCTCACGCAAAGCTATGCTTATTTGCAAATCACTGTATGGATAGGCCTAGACCTTCCAAGCAAAATAAGATGGTGGCCAAAGCCAGCAAAAATACTAACAGACCTCTTTAAATTAACAGCTGGAGCTGTTATCACACTCATCATCTTAGACAGGGCCGCGAATATCAATGTCGTGGGATTAGTCACCACATCGGCTGTTCTAACCGCCGTCATCGGCTTAGCCGCCCAGGAGGCATTGAAAGATTTATTCGCGGGAATCATGCTGCGTATTGAGTGCCCCTTTTCAGAGGGGGACTATCTAGAGGCCAGCGACACATGCAATGGCTGGGTCGAAGCATTAACACTACTAAGCACACACATGCGAGACGAATATGGCGGACTAATCACACTACCCAACAATTTAGTTTGGCAGCATAAAATGCGAAAACTTCCACCCGCTGGACCGGCATGCAGGGAAATTTATATTGACCTTGACCGAGAATTTCCGCCCAATGAAGCCACAGAACTTCTCACAAAAATTGCGATTAATTGCAATCTAGTCCTCGACAATCCTCCCCCCCAAGCCATCGTTTATTCCTACAACAATCACGCTGTTACCTACGAGCTAGAGGTTTGGCAAAAAGATCCATCAGATGTTGGCTATGACGAAGTCAGAGGAGAATTACTTGGGCAACTATGGTATGCCCTTGAACGCATTGGGCAGCGGATTCCCTACAGCGTGCAGGAATTCAAAAAACGGCATGGCCCGTCAGAACCTGAGGTCATCCTTGAACAAAGCCTCGAAACCAAAATTAAGGTCATATCGCTGAATCCATTATTTCAAGAGCTGGACGACAATGAAATCAGCAGCATTGCCGAGCTTTCAAGATTAATACGATTCAGCAAAAACGAACACATTGTCTCGGAGGACGAGACTGGGCATACTCTTTACCAAATTGTTCGAGGAACGGTTGCCATCCTAAAAAAAGGGAAAGATGGAGAGCAACAAGAAATCACACAATTAAGTGAGCCAGCATTCTTTGGCGAAATGAGCGTCTTCAATGAAGAGCCAAGAAGCGCAACCGTCAAAGCCCTATGCGAATGTATTTTATTAGAAATTGAACAAGATGACTTAAGGCCAACATTAGAAAACAAACCAAAGACCGTAGAGAAACTCGCCACCATCATCAACGAGCGCAGATCGGCTCTTTCAAACATGAACCCAAAAACAACAACCAAAAAGATGAACGAACTTCTTAGAAAAATGCGCTCGATCTTCCTGTAAAATCTACACTTGGGGAATGATCCTTAGCGTTGAGCGATCAGAATACACAAAAAAACCAATAATATCAGGCTGTGCTAAAAATTGGCATCAATACAACACAAGAAATCAAACAATCGTCTGCTCATCATGAAACCTAGCAAACTCTTCAACAACGTCGCATATTACCCCACACATACCGCTTACTTATTATCAATATAATAGTCCTCAATACTTGAACTTCTCAAAAGACTAAGGCCTGACTAAATGACTTTGCTCTTCGATGGAGGGACACCCGTAGCGAGAAAGTCGGCACATTTATGATCCAAGAAGGAGTCATCAACGAGCACATTTGCTAGTGGTGGAAGGAGAATTGGCCTTCAGCACAACGGATCAAAAGGACGATTAATACAGCGCCTCACCGTGCTAAAGCAAAGGGTCCTAATCAAGGAGATGAGTTGGATAGAAAATGAACAGCTATGGCGATATTGGGAAACAAGCAATATTATTCACTGGAAACTTAAAATTCTTGACCTATTGACGCAATGTGATCCACATTTTCTTATTGCCCTTCGATTGGACTGTTTGTGACAACTTCAGAGATTAATGCAGCCGTTGTGAAAGCGAATTCGAGAATCCAATTGGCGCCACGATTGCAGCGATCAGCAATATCAAAATAATTAAAGCAGAAGAATCAGAGCAAACCTTCTAAGCATTATTCAGGATATCAAAGCCTATCGATCATCATCTTTCAAAGGCCAAATTTTTACAACGTCCAAACTCGGCTTATCCTTAACACTCTAATGGCTGCAAATGAAATTGGGATCTTCGCGCTTAGCCTCTTTCTGATTATTCAAGGTAAACTCACACTCGAAATGCTGCTAACTTTAAAACCATCACCCTCTCAGTCAAAACAGAAATCAATAGCGTCACTAACTTCATCCAACCTCTCCCCACATTTGAGGCCGTCCTGATTATGGATCTCAATCGAGGGAAAGTCATGCAACAAGAATGATTCAAGAAAACGACAGATCAAAAACACTTGGCTTCAGGGAAGTTCTTAAAAATTGGTCAGACATGTATCAAAGTCTGTCGGCTCGTCTACACAAGCCAGGAAATTGCATGCACCACCAATCACCGTTAGAACAACAAACTTGCTGCATCGCTATACCCTGCATATCAGGCCAATTGGCTCCTATCAAACCGTTCAAAGCCACTCTGGGTCCCACAGGCGCATCAGACGTTGAAGCACAAACGTAATCTGGTGAAAACTACAGGGCCCTACCTGGCCGCCATGGGAGTCTTGGTGCTGCTTAGACGCACAGGCCTGGCCCAAACCCTTGATCAGGTGATCTACGAACTGATCACCAGTCAGAGATCGGAAGGATCAGGTCAAGACCAACCGATCACCATTATCGGGATTAGAGAAAGCGACATTCAACGCTTTGGCTGGCCTATTGATGACGGCTTATTTTGTGCCGCCTTTGATGATCTGAACGCCGGTGGCGCCACAGCCATCGGCTTTGACATCTACCGGGATAAGGGCGTTGGCCCCAACCAACAATGCCTGCATGATCGTTTCCGCGACGAACCCACCCTGGTCTCGATCTTCAACGTGGCAACAAACTTTGTTGCCGTTCCCGGAACACCCCCGAACGCCATTCTTACAACGACATGAGCCTGGACGGTGATCGCGTGGTGCGCCGCGACCTCGTGCATATCATGGACCAGGACGAAGCCACGGTTGCTTTCCCCTTACGCGTGCTGGAAGTGGCCACCGGTGATCGTTCCCTGAGGAAGGAATGTATTCAGGCACCCACCAAGGCGCGTGATTAACAGCCAACGGAGGTGGCTATCACAACGAAATCGATGGCTCCTTGGGAGTACAGCGCTTACTGCGTTTTCGCGAGCCTGGCAGTTATGCGAGCTACTCCCTCGCCGAACTGCTGGATGGCAAGGTGCCAGAGGAGAAGATCCGTGGACAGATCGTGCTGATTGGCAGCACCGCACCATCCTTCCGCGATCTCTTTGAAGTCCCGTACACACGGTTCCATCGCGGCGAGAGCCTCTTCGAGGTTTCAGGTGTTGAAATCCATGCAAACCGCCTTGCCACCTTGATGGATGAGCGCAACGGAAACCTTGTCCAGGGTTGGATCATGCCAGGGTGGGGCAACCTCTTGCTGGTGGTTGGGTTCGCGGCCAGTGGACTGTTGCTCGGGGAGCGGATCGGGAAACAACGGCTCAGAATTCTCGCCGTTGTGCTCTTGACGTCTGGAGCAGCAGGAGGGCTTGGCATGCTGCTCTGGCATCACATTTGGATCGGCATGACCATGCAGCTCATGGTTCTACTGAGTTTCAGTGGTGCAGCGTGGTTGCGCCGTGGTGTGGAAAGCCAGCACCATTCCGAACAAGTGCAACGGCTACTCGGACAAACCACCTCGCCGGCTGTGGCCCAGCAACTCTGGGAGCAGCGCGATGAACTGCTCAACGACGGGCGCTTCAAGGGCCAACAACTGCCGATCACCACGCTGTTCACAGACAAGGCATCATTCCCCAGCGTGTCCGAAGGAATGAGCCCGCGGGAATTGATGGACTGGCTCAACCGCGGCATGGAAATCTATGTACCAGCTGTCACCCAACGCGACGGCATGGTGAACAAGTTCACCGGTGACGGAATGCTGGCCGTGTTCGGCGTTCCCCTACCAGGGGACCCATCTGCGGAAGCGCAGGCGGCGCTCGAAGCAGCCTGCGAGATCAAATCAGGATTAGAACGATTGAATGCGGAGTTGAAAAGCGAAGGCGCACCGACGATGCGCATACGCATGGGCATTCATTCTGGGGAAGCGCTGGTGGGATCGATAGGCGGCGCCGAACGACTTGAATACGCCGTGATTGGCGATGCCGTGAATTGCGCGTCACGCCTTGAAAGTCATGACAAAAACCGCCATGAAGGCGAACTCAGAGTGCTGTTATCCAGCACCACATTGGAACTCCTACCAACAGAATTCCGAAGATCATTGGGCTTGGAATAATGGGGTCATATTCAAGTAAAAGACCGTTATGAACCGTTGGATGTGAGTGAGTTGAAGCTTAATTAGAGCAAGCTTATAGTGGTTTAAAACACTATTCCAGATTTTTCTATACGAAGACACAACTTCCAACGCAATTCGATCATCACGGCCCTCCACCGAATGCAATAAACAAGGGAATAGTCTATTGGACTTTACAAATCGATGCCAAGCAATTCACGAGCTTTAAAATCAACCTTACCAAAGCATCTTCGCTCCACCTGCTCAATACATTCCACGCATTTCACCTTCAGAGTATCTTTACGATATTCTCATTAACTCCCTACACGAAGAGTTTCTAAGCAGCAAAATCGCAGCACTCTTGTTAGCACCAATTCAGGCTTGCAATCTCATTCCATATTTGCCTCAAGCTATGTGCCGAGTCGATCTACTTGAAGGGCGTCTTTCTGATGCTCAGGTGAATAACAACGTCTCTTACCGGATGGCTACCACGCAGGCCACCCAGATCAACTTGCAGACCCAATGCATCGCTTGATCCACGATCAGCTTGTAACCGAAGCGACACTTCCCGTAATCAATCAGACCATGGGCAATCATCTCCGCAACACCAAGCAGAGGGATCCCCGTCAACAAACTCACCACAAGTCCGTGGGTCCCCGCATGGGCGGACAGCCACCATTTCCAGTTGAGCGTGACGTCCTTGCCAGGACATTTCTCAACCGCCATCTTGTCTCCCTGCAAGGGGAAGTCAGCCAGAAAGTGACCCAAGATCAGGAGGATCAAAAGATCGAGAGGCTGCTCCACTGGAATCAAAGCCGGCTGCATGCAGCGAGAACACGTTGAATCTCCATCTTGACTTTCCCGGCTCCAAATTCAACCCAGCCCTCAGCTTTAAAGCAGAACCGCCCGCCGAACGTTGCAGTAACTACTGCACCCACTCATCAGCCCGATACGAATGCGGTCGTATCGATTGATCTACAGACACACCACCGGCACCACCTCTGGCCAACGCGAGCTGACGACGTGATCCCGGTCAAACAAGCTGGAAACCGACGCCACAGGGTGTCGTTGAATCACAACTCGACAGCAGCGCATTGAGATGCGTCTGAACAGCGGCATCAGCGGGTACCGAATCCACAACCAGCAAACTCTTGGCCGGCGGCCCCTCGGCGCCAATAAACCCGAACTCATAGCCAGCGGGGGCTTCGGCACACTGATATTCGGATTCCCAGACCAGTGGAAGCGTGAGCATCTGGGGTAACCGTAAGAGCACAAGCCTTGGTCCCGATGCTGCGACAGAGCGGCTCAACACCGAAATGGAAGCGTTTTGCTCACGAAGCACAACCTCGAGTGGCTTGGCATCAGGGGAAGGGCCCTCAAGCCAACCAATGAGCCCCTCTGCCCCTGCAGCAAAGACACTCTTCTCTGGGACGAGATGAATGATCTCTCGCGCAGCGCACTCACCGCTCGTGCTGCCACCAACCCTCCTCCCTGGGAACGTGCTCCTCGACTGGGAGAGAATCGGCTTAGGGACAAAGCCTGTGCCGAAAAGAAGTACGGCCGCAACCATCAAGCTTGTGCGACGGACGTGTTCACGGCTGGATTTCGGTTCTCTATAAGCAGAATGCCCCAACCTGACGGAAAGGGTGTTGCGATCGGTCATGCACCGGAGTGAGTCACCTCACAGATCGATGAAGAAAACTTCACCAAGGAGATCCAATCAATTCAAGACCAGCCCAGGAGAAGGGATTCTCCACACCAGCTGCAATACGGCGGCGCTGGGACGGATCAAGGTCTTGAAGCAAGGGCTGTCCGCCCGCTCCAATCTGATGACCTTGAAGGGACACCGATCCCAGAGCAAAGACCTGTCGCGTGCGTTGCAAAGCCTCCGCCTTGGGAAGGCCCTCAGCAAGGAATCGATAAAACTGCACAAAAAACGCGGACGTCACCACATCATCGACGTACCAAAGGGTGCAATAGCACTGCGGGCTCCTGCCTGTAAGGCCAAGCCAGCAAAACCCAATTCGCTGTCCTTGTCTCCCAACATGGTGCGACAGGCACTCAGCACCATGAGATCAAGAGCAGCCACTCGTCGCTGACGGCGTAGTTGGACAAAGTCAGCCATCGACATCGGTCCTTCGCCTGCATACAGGACCGATGTCGATGGTCCTCCAGGTCGAAAGTCGGCATGGGAGGCCACATGAACGCGGGAATAGCGAGGAGCTCCAGCACGGTCGAGAAAAGAGCGAGGCGTAAAGCCATCGTTGAGATAGCGATCGGTGCTGCCAGAGTCACGAATCTTGTTGAGCTCCTGAGGCACAAGCGGAAGGGGTGCCAACGTCTCAGATGAAGAAGCGCCCATGGCGAGGAGTCCAAGAGAGCGACGCGACGCACTCAAATCCGTGAGAGCCAAATAAGGCGAAAAGGCAAAGCCGAAGCGATCTCCGAAATAGGTCTCGCCATCACTCAACGCTCAGAAGGGAGCAGCTTGGAGTCCCTGATCAGCCGCAATCAACAATGTAGTGATACCAGCCTCATCCAAACGCGCTTGCATCGACGCAATCAGCAGCTGATGCAATTGCCGGGAAGCCGACTGAGGGTTCTCCACATTCAACGACTCTTGTCGGGACAGCTGGCGATAGAGATCTTTCAGCAGTGCAGTGAAACGCTCCCGTGACACCTCGATTCGCTGCGCCTTAGCGGCACCTTCAGCCGTCACCAAGGTGAGGTCGAGAAACCCGGTTTGAGCTTCGGTGAAATTCACGCGGAACACCTCCGGGACAACGGCCTCCCCTATCTGGGTTTGCTGTTGAACCTCCAATAACGACTGCTGGATCTGCGAAACAGATGGAGAAGCCAGAACAGAACCATCAAGGGTTTCATACAATCCCAAGGCTTCCACGGCTCGAAGCGTGGCCTGAACGTCGGATCATTAAAATTTCAGACTGGCCTCATCTGCAGACAACACCATCTGAGCGGGCCCGGTTGACAGCATTGGGGCTGAGCATCTGAGGATGCAAACAACTCAACACGGATTGAATCAAAAGCAACGGATACGGGAAGAACGGCGTTCGTGGGTGCAACAGCTACAACCTGAGCATTGAAGGCGGGAGAGCCGATCACATTGACCTGCAACAACTGCAAACGCTGCCGGAAGGCAGCCTTGGATACTGCTATGCCAATCAGTTGATCCGCTTGGGCATCACGCCCTACTCCCTAATCGACCCCTCTCCGGTTAACCATGCAAACGAGTTCGTAATTCACCGACTCAAGGAGACCCACGACATTGTTCATGTACTCACAGGGTTTGGCATTGATGGCATCAGCAAAATCGGCCTGCAAGGCTTCAACCTGGCTCAAAACCGGTCGCCGCTAGCGGTAATGCTGATTTTTGGCTCCATGCTCAGCAGTCTGAAAAACGACGAGCCCCTTGAACCGCTGCTGCGCGCGCTGGCCCATGGCTATCAAATGGGACTGGACGCAGAACTCGTTGTCAGCAGAAAACTCGAAGAAGACTGGGATCGACCACTCAAAGATTAACGCAAAGAATTAAAGCTTCCAACGGAAACTGAAGATTAAAGTCAATCAAAATGCAAAGCCAATAAGCATTCTGACACTTTAACGATCCAAAAAAGGAAAAAGGCGCAATCCATGGATCTACAAAAGAGCATACGAGTGAGAATCACAGTTCTATACAAGATTCAACCTTAGCATTCGCGTTCCTATCGCACAACATTCTGCAAAAGATCAATAAAATAGTAATCCAGCAGTATTCCAACTTAGGCAGACTTGTAGGCCTTTAACGCCATTGGATAACCGACTATTTCTCAATTCATATTATTATAACAAGCCTAGTTACAAGCAGGCGCAAGCAAGAAGCGTAGGGTTGCTTACACATTGCGCCATTGATCAACTGAAGAAAAAGAACATAGTAAAGTTCGTCTACAATCAAATCCTCCCTAAAGACACAAGGATGATATGGAGCATTTTAATGCGATCCTCCTTGATACAAAAAGCTTCCCAAAATAAAATTAAAAACCAACCTCTATCAAAATCATAGACACGCTAATAATCCACTCACTCCATGGAGCCCTGCTGATTACTGAAGCACTTACCACTAAAAGTACAAATAATCATACAACCATCGCAAACACTATTCACAGTTTTAGACCAGGCTGGAAAATCAAAATGATGGCATTGGCAACCACATCGAAGATTCAGACCAATAAAAACGGACTAGATCGAGCAACTCAAGAGATTCTAAAAAAACAAATTTGCAGGAATCGCATGGCTTCTTGCATATCGTTTCAAAAAGGTGCTGACTGGATTCTCACTACACTTGCAATGGGTGCCTGTGATTTGATTATGTTGAACACGAACAAACAAGCTACCCATAAAGATGAATAGCTTGACAGGCCCTAGAAATAATAATGCGGGTCATGGCAAACTCAAAAAATTTGTATTATATTTAGGAAACTCAAAACACACAGCCAATTGGCAAGGTCGAAACAATGCACATGATAAGTGAAGCAATACAGAATTCGCTTCAAGAGATATCCCTTGAGATCGCATTTATAGAAAATGGTAGTGAAGAGACTAGCTTAACCCTCAACAATGGACTAGAGCAACTAATCAAATCGCTAGATGAGGCAAAGGCAAGCAAGAGCATAAAAGTAGCCCGTGATATGCAGAATGAGGTCCAACATACAAACCAAAAGAATAAACCCGTGAACTCGGATATGTTGTCAAATTTCTACCTACAACTAGAGAAGAAGATTTATGAAGAGCTGAATACTGAGCAATCGTCGAAAACATCAATCAAACCAGTACACGAAGAGATTGAGAGCATAGAGAAAGATGAGGAAGATGAAATATTTGTGCTCAAGATCGAAGATAGCGACGACATTGACTTATTAACAGAATTCTGCACTGAGGGACGAGATTTGCTTGCAGAAATCGAGCAAGGGATTCTCGTACTCGAAGAAAATCCAAATCACAAAGAAACCCTCAATGTAATCTTCAGAGCCTTCCACACGTTCAAAGGTGGGGCAGGCTTTCTAGGATTGGGCAACATCAAAGACTTGGCTCATATCATGGAATCCCTCTTAGACAAATGCAGGCAAGGTGAACTAACGATTAACCATGCATTGATCAACTCAATTTTATCCGGAAGCGACAAACTGCAACAGTTGATTGCCAATATTGAATCCAGCCTAAAAAGAAAAGATAATTCAATAACATTTAAAACCAAAACAATTCAGCTCATTGAAAAGGTTAGCAATCTATTGGAGGGAATAGATGTTGATGATCCAGAAAGGCATCCAGAACCAGCTCAAATCGAAGAGGAAGGTCCATTAAAAGAAGAGGAAACATCCGTTACAAAAATCCCAGATCTAGACGTAATAACAGTTACCACAGAGCAAGATCAAGAACCATTAGTAGCACCAAAACACCAGGAGAAGCAACAATTAGAAGAGCCAAAAGCAAGAGAGCTAAAAAGCTTTGTAAAAATCAAAACAGAAAAATTAGATGAATTGATTGACCTTGTAGGGGAATTAGTGATTGCAAAGTCAATGGTAGAAGAACACCCCTCAGTGGCAAATATGAACAGCGGTGACTTTAGCCTTCAATTACGTCAGCTCTCAAGAATCTCTACTGAGCTACAAAGAACAGCGATGTCCCTGAGGATGGTACCAATACGCAATACATTCCGCAAAATGAATAGGCTTGTCCGAGATTTATCATCAACTCAGAACAAACAAGTGCAATTAGTGCTTAAAGGCGAGGAAACAGAATTAGATCGAAATATTGTAGAGGCTTTAGTAGATCCCCTTATTCATATGCTTCGTAACTCCATTGATCACGGATTGGAATTAGCGGAAGAAAGAGAATCTGCAGGAAAGGAAAGTTGTGGAACCATTACACTTGAGGCATGTCATCAAGGTGGAGGAATACTGATTAAAGTTGAAGACGATGGACGCGGAATTGATTCGGAAAAAGTATTAAGCAAAGCAAGAGAAAATGGGATCGTTACAGATGATTTTAATGGGGGGCAGACAGATGCCCTCGAGCTCATTTTTGTACCAGGTTTTTCAACAGCTCAATCCGTTACAGATATCTCAGGTCGAGGTGTTGGGATGGACGTCGTACGGGAAAATATCGCAAAACTTCGCGGAAGGCTGAGTATTAAATCCACAGTGGGCAAAGGAACAACATTTTGTATCTATTTACCACTCACCCTAGCAATCATTGATGGGCTACTAATAGGCGTTGGGAAACAAAGATTTATCATGCCAACACTTAGCATCAAAGAATCCTTCAAGCCAATACCTGGAATACTCACTACAGTTAAAGGTAAAAAGCTGCTCGCAAACCTGAGAGGAAAACTTATTCCTATCATCAAACTCAGCGAAAAACTAGGAATCCAAGGAGGCATTGAAAAAACCGAGGACGGAATCGTTCTAATTATTAACTCTAGCGGTCAGGAAAAAGGCTTGCTTGTCGATAGATTGATTAATAAGCAAGAAGTCGTTATTAAAGCTGTTGGTGACACATTAAAGCAACAGCCTCTATATTCTGGTGCAGCAATTTTAGGTGATGGCAGAGCAGCCTTAATTCTGGATCCAGATCAATTGGGAAAACCGGAATTAAAGCTCAAAAGTGATCCATACCAAGCAAAGCCGTTCAATTAATTGATAAAAAAGAACACGCAACGAAGGCCTCGTGTAGCAAGCAAAAAAGATGCATTCGATACAATAATACTCAAGAAAATATGATAAGGAGCTTATGTTTAAATAATGCAAAAAATTAGTTAACACACCTTCCGAAGTTTATAGAATTGATATAAGCTTGTAAAGAGTACCTCATGTCAGCACCTGTCCCAAGCATCAACAAAGAAGCAGACTGTTTATATCTTGCGCAGCAAGATTAAATTTAACTTCTTTCAGAAACTAAGCACCCATCTCAATGAGCAACTGATGAGCAACAAGAGAAAAACAGAACGACGAGCAAGGGCAGGAAAATATCTCAACTTTCATCTCGGAAGTGAGTGTTATGGTATCTCAGTGACTGATATCAGTGAAATAATCAGACTCTGCCCAATCACTGAAATGCCCAAAATGCCCCAATATTTTCTGGGTGTTATCAATCTCCGCGGTAAAATCATTCCAGTGATCGACCTTGCTAAAAGATTAGACCTATCCAAAGAGGAAGATCTAGAACGAGCTTGCATCATTGTTGTGAATGCTCAAAATAATGAGCAAGAGAACCAACTGGTTGGATTACAAGTTGATAAGGTCGACGAGGTAGTAGCCATTAATGAAGATTCAATGGAAGCTCCTCCTGATTTCTATGACAGCATTAGTGGGCACTTTATTCAAGCAATGGCGAAGGTGAAAGATGCTGTAGTGACCATTTTAGATATTGAAGACATTTTATCTAACACAAAAGATCTAGAACATAAAGAGGAGGAACCTCATCAAGAAACTTATGCTATTTAATTGCTTTCCATTGTCAAACGATTCCATTTTCTAAGACTCTTTCATGAAACTTACTGTCAAATTGCTAATCCGCGCCACTGCAGCATTAGTAAGTATTGCACTTATTGGAGCGCTAACAGCGAGTACTTTATTAGGCAGAGCAACAGCCATTAATGGGCCATCCTATGAAAAGATCATTGCCAGTAAAGATCTCATAGCAGATATTCTTCCACCCCCAAACTATATTATTGAACTGCATTTCTACGTTACTCGCGCAATGCTTGATGTTGAGCAAAGCGGGAAGCGAAACAAGAATGCTACGAAATCTGAAAACGTGGACAAGCTTATTAGTATTTTTCCTATGTTGAAACAAAATTACGAGCAAAAGATTGACTATTGGGAAACAGATTCAAGCATTACTGAAAACGAGCGGGAGTTGTTAACAGAAGGTTCAAACGAGTATGCAAGCAAATATATTAAAATCGTTGAAACTGAACTACTTCCTGCTTTGAGTGAAAACAAAGCCTCTAAAGCCCTTTCTGTTTATAATGAACTAGATCAAAATTACTACACTCACAGAAGCAAAGTTGACCAGCTCGTCGAAATAGCTAAAGAAGAAATCATTAATAACGAGAACGATGCCAATATAACAGCTGAGCACCAGAGAAATATTTTGATCGTCATTACAGCTGCCTTACTAGGAACTGCCTATATTCTTTTATATATGATGCAAAGAGACTTCGCAAAGCCCCTCGAACAGATTGCCAATAATTTAGGAAACAGATCTAATAATGTTTTTCAATTTTCAAATCAAGTTGCAGATTCTAGCAATCAACTAGCAGAAGGAGCTAGTGAGCAAGCGGCTGCTATCGAAGAAACAAGTGCATCGCTTGAACAGATGTCTAGCATGATTCATACTACGGCCAACAACGCTGACCATGCAAAGACACTGGCAAGCGACTCTCAAGGATGTGCAAATGAAGGAATCCTAAGCATGGAGAAAATGACAAAAGCAATGGAAGAAATTGAACACTCAAGCAACGAAGTGGTTAAGATAGTAAAAAACATCGACGAAATTGCATTTCAAACAAATATTTTGGCTCTCAATGCTGCTGTTGAAGCTGCAAGAGCAGGTGAATCCGGAGCAGGATTTGCAGTTGTCGCAGAAGAAGTTCGATCCCTAGCTCAGCGCAGTGCTGCAGCTGCAAACGAATCAGCTAGTAAAATCGAAGCTTCCATATTGAGCAGTCGACAAGGGACAGAGTGTCTGCATACTGTTGAAAGCTCATTTACAAGTATTAGTCAAAAGGTACAGGAAACAAAAAAACTAATATCGGAAATCGCTCTGGCGTCACAAGAGCAAGCTCAGGGAATTGAACATGTCACTATCGCCATTCATGAGATGAGCAAAGTAGCTCAAACAAGTGCAATGAGTTCAGAAAAAATTGCTAGTGCTGCATCAGAATTAAGAAAGCAATCCTCCCGGCAACTGGGTATCACATCGGATCTTAGAAATATCATTGATGGATCTGAAATCGCCGACAAAAACTATAAAACTAAAAGGTTAAATCCTTCCAGTCAAGTGATATCCAAAGAAGCCGAAAATCTTGACGATCAGTTTGGAGATTATTGAAAATGACAAGCACATTTCAAGATAAAGTTTTACAAGAAGATGCTCTTTCCACTGAAGACTACCAATTCCTTTGTTCAATTGTCTACAAACAAAGTCGGATTAATCTTGGAGACAAAAAGAAATCATTTCTTTCCAGCAGGTTACTAGGAAGAAGAAATAGTCTTCATATAGATTCCTGGAAAAGTTATTGCCAATTTCTCAAGTCGACAGCAGTAGAAACTGAAATCGATATTCTTATTGATCTCATCGCGACGAATCACACAAGTTTTTTTCGAGAAAACCAGCAACTCAAACGGGTCGAAGAGGAAATCATTCCGACTTTAGTTGACATCGATAGAAACCGACTAAAAGAATTAAAACTATGGTCAGCAGCATGTTCCTCTGGTGAGGAGCCCTATTCATTAGCAATTACGGTCAGTGAATTTTTCAGGAAGAACCAGAATTTAAAAACCAATTGGTCCGTCTATGCGAGTGATATTTCGCAAAAAGCATTGAAAATAGCTGAGAAGGCAATTTACAACGAAACCAAATTAAACCTACCTGATCCGGAATTGCTGGAGCGTTACTTTAGTCGAGGACTGAAATCATATACTGGAAAGTGTCGAATCAAAAAAAGCATCAAAGATAAGGTTCGCCTCAAACGCATCAATCTGTTTCAACCCATTTACCCACTTCCACACAAATATCATATTATTCTATGCAGGAATACACTTATATACTTTGATCGAAAATCGCAAGAATTGCTTGTTTCTAAGCTATACAATCAACTTGATCCAGGAGGGTATTTAGTTGTAGGCTATTCTGACAGCCTTGCATTGATAAAGCATCAATTTAAATCAATTGGGGGTGGATTTTTCCAAAAAGCTGAGGCGGAAAGCTAATGCTAAATTACACACAAAGAAAAATCAAAGTTCTTGTAATTGATGATTCAGCCATCGTACGCAAAGTCATCAGCGAAACTCTCGACATGGATCCTGAAATCGAAGTTGTTGGTGTAGCGAATGATCCCCTTATTGCGATCACTAAGATACCAAAATTAAATCCAGATGTTTTGACATTAGATATGGAGATGCCCCGCATGGACGGGTTGACATACCTAAAAAAACTCAAAGCAGAAGGATCAACGATTCCAGTAGTCGTCATCAGTTCCCTCACTCAACAAGGATCAAAGATTGCCTTAGAAGCGATGGAAGCTGGTGCTTGTGACGTCCTAGCAAAGCCAGACGGCATGAGCTCGATCGGAGCACTCGCCGGAAAATTGGCTTATCACATTAAAGCTGCTGCAAAGGCGAAAAGGAATCTAAAGCCTATTACTCATCAAAAAGCCACCCTGCATTCTTACCAATCCATTCATTCCTCCAAAATAGACCACAGAATCATCGTGATCGGTGCTTCAACAGGAGGAGTTGAGGCCCTTCGCTATATCTTACCTTCTTTACCTGCAAATCTTCCTCCAATTGCAGTTGTTCAACACATTCCCCAATACTTCTCAAAAGCTGTTGCATCAAGAATCAATGATATAAGTGAAATCAACGTGCGAGAAGCCCAGGATAACGAAGTGTTGTCTTCTGGGAACTGTCTTATTGCCCCAGGTGATAGCCACATGATGCTGATTAGAAAGGGAGACATCTATCAAGTTCGGCTATTAAAAACCCCACCTGTCCACCATTGCAGACCAGCTGTTGATATTTTATTTCGCTCTGCATCGACTGCAGCAGGCGCTCATACACTTGGAGTGCTGCTCACCGGAATGGGTAGTGACGGGGCGAGAGGATTACAAGCTATTAAACAAGCAGGAGGTTATTCACTAGCCCAGAACGAAGCAAGCTGTATCGTGTACGGTATGCCACGGGTTGCTACAGAGCTGGGTGTTGTTGACCAAAGTATTGATCTACAGGCCATCCCGAAGGCAATTATTAATACATTACAAAGGATTCCATCTTAAATACTAACTCACTAAGCACGCATGATTGATCAAAACAAGCCTTCATTAATGCCCAGCGAAGCTGGATACAACCTACTAATGAATGCGCATATATTAGTTGTTGACGACAGCAAAATGCTTAGAATGGGTATAACCAGAGCACTCCGAAAGCTAGGCATTAAGAATATTCAAGAAGCCGTCGATGGAGTTGATGCCCTTGAGCGACTCAATACGGAAACATTCGACCTCATGTTGCTTGACATGGAGATGCCAAAACTTAATGGACTAGCAGTTCTCTCGGAAATGCAAAATAATACAGAGCTTAAATCCTTACCCGTCATTGTTATTTCGGGCGGGGAGTCAATGGATGAAATTGTTGCCTGTATCGAAATGGGTGCAGAAGATTATCTCCCAAAACCATTTAGCAACGTTCTATTAAGGGCAAGACTTGCTTCATCCTTAGAAAAAAAACGTTTGCGGGACATCGAGATAAGTCAGCGCAAGCAACTCGAATCACAACACATAAAGCTAATTCAAGAGCAAGAAAAGGCCGAGTTATTACTTCTCAATATCCTCCCTGCTCAAATCTCAGATCGCTTAAAGAGCGGAGAGGATCGATGTGCAGATCGGCATGCAAGCGTAAGTATTTTATTCGCGGATCTTGTTGGATTCACCAAGCTTTCACAAGGCATGACAGCAAGTCAGCTGGTTGATATGCTGCATGGTCTCTTTTCTGATTTCGACGAAAAAGTAAATCAGCTTGGGCTTGAAAAGATTAAAACAATTGGCGATTGTTACATGCTTGTTGGAGGTCTTCCCAATCCTCGGGAAGACCATGCAACTGCAGTCGTCACAATGGGGCTTCACATGTTGGACGTCATGCAAAAATTCAACGCATTAAACAATACAGATCTTTCAATGCGCATAGGAGTTCATAGTGGACCTGTTGTTGCCGGAGTCATCGGCAAACATAAATTCACTTATGATCTTTGGGGCAATAGCGTCAACATTGCAAGCCGAATGGAATCAAGCGGCAGCCCTGGAAGAGTCCATATCTCAAGTCAAACATCTGAACTTCTCGATGATAATTTCACTTTAGAATCAAGGGGTATTATCCCAATCAAAAGCCTTGGAGATGTTGCAACCTTCTTCGCAACCTACAATGACAAACCTAGCATCTAAACCGATTTATTATTTTTTATCTAGTGCCTATTGATTAGTGCATGAAGGGAACACTAGTGCATATAATCAAAAATAGTTCTCGGCAACAAGCCAAGCCTCTCTTCCAGCACTAATCCATGAACTATGACGGGATACACAAGCGCTCGTCAACAAAAATGATCCTAAACCTCACTTCAAATCTCCATAGACAGACGATACATCCACAGAGCTTTTGACTAAAAACCAGAAACGTATCAAGAACTCACGCCTCTTTCCAGAAAATCATACAGAAGAAGATTGGGCTTGATTTAGCAAAACAAAGCTTGCTTACTAGAGCAATTTAAACTTACATTTTCAATGACTAAAAATATTATGCGCACAATTTAAATTTAAAGAATTGGACGCCCATGCTTTCCCCTCAAATTGTAATCCTGACTCTAGGCACTTAATCGATCAAGACTCTTCAGCTAACGCCAAAGAAAGCTGCTCCCGAGCTACCTCCAACGCTGTTTGAAGCGCTGAGCCATCGCGTCCACCCGCCTGTGCCAAGTTCGGACGACCTCCACCACCGCCACCGCAGAGCTTGGCGATCCCACCGATAAACTTGCCAGCCTGGAGCTTGGCCGCAATCACCTGCTTGCCGAAAGCCGCCACCAGAATCACCTTGCCCTGATCGGCTGGATCCGGCAGTCCACCGATCACCACCGCAGCGCCATCCCCCAACTGATCAGCCAGGCTCTGCGCCGCCCCCTGCAGGCCTGCGCCGTCCACGCCATCGAGACGCTCCAGTTGATAGGACATTAGTAAAGGGTCTCTACCAAGCGAATGGTTACGACAAAGACTAAAAACAATGCCACCACGAGCCACAGCAAGATTATGAGCAATTCGCTCAACTCCACCATGGCCAGGCGGATACTCGCGCAGAAGCTGAATCATCGCAAGAACCTAAAACGATCCATCAAGGAGCGAACAGGAGCCATCATCCTCCAGCTTGTTGAAGCTTGAATATCAAGATACTTATGGTTAAGCAGGGAGTAATCCTCTTGCAAAGCCAGCAAATCAATCTCTAGCTGATCGCACACAGACTTAAATTCAACTGACTTTGCTTCCAAAACAATCTGTTCGTAAACAACCTCATCCAACACAGGACGAGGGAGATTAGAGAATTGATTGACAAATTCGTTCAACCAATCAGTTGCTGCCAAGGTGCGGTCATAGCGCTGCTGGCAGCAATTAAGCAATGATGTATTTACGCGAAGCCGAGACTCAGACATCAAGACAGCGTTCGATCGATTCAACTCAGACTTTATAGAAGAATCAATCAGCCGTTGCCAGTCTTGATCAGCAGGCCTTGGATGATAGCAACGCTCAAGAAATTGATAGACATTCTTTTGAATTAAGCTGCCGGAACAAACTTCAGGAGCTTGCAGCAAAATATCATAAGGCAGAAAAAGATCGTCGCTAGAAAGTTCAGCTGCCAAATGAAAATTATAAATTATCCAAAGAACCAAACCATGATTAATACTTAATCCATCGCGAGTGTACAAAGACATCGCAACCTGCAGTGGCTGCCTGAAAGCAGCCACAAGGGGGATTCTCTTGAGAAGAATATGAAGATAGGCGGGATAGGTCAAACACAAACGCGGATCCTTATCGACCCAAGCAGTGGAGAGGGCATAAGAAGAAAATCGGCTTCTAAATTGATGCAGCCAATGAAGCAACGGTTTTTGCTCCCATCGCGTAGGGAGTAAGGGAGGCAACTCCCAACTACCACCAAGCCGCTCAAAAATTTCTTTGTTCGTGTCTACAAGCCTCTTAGTCTCAAAAAAACCCATAGGGTTATCAAGTTGTATGTCAATATCACCGGAACGTGCCATGGATGACTCGTCCACGACAAGATCATGCATCAGCGAAGCCACTAAGGAAGTTCCTGAGCGGTGGCAACCAGTGACAAACACCAAACAAACAGCCAAGACATAAGGAGCATAAATCAACTAGAGCTATATACCGGAAAAGCAGTTAAGATAGTTCGGATTTGAATCACGTCGTGGAAAAAAAGCTAGCTTTTCTGGTGTGCGGTGCTCAAAAAAGTGGCACTACGGCACTAGCAGCCTATCTGCGCCAACACCCAGAAATATTCCTGCCGGAAGAAAAAGAGCTTCATTTCTTTGATGATGAGACGCAATCGTGGCCAAACGCTAATTGGGATGAGCTTCACTCACAGTTCGCGAATGCGCTACCAAACCAACAATGGGGTGAGGCAACACCAATCAGCATGTATTGGGACGCTGCACCAGAACGTATTTGGTCGTACAACCCAAAAATACGACTGATTGTTGTATTACGGAATCCAATAGAACGCGCATATTCACACTGGACAATGGAGAAAAACCGAAATGCTGAACCATTGAGCTTTGAAGAAGCGCTACAACGCGAAGAGGAACGCAGCCGTGAAGGGCTTCCAACACAACACCGTGTGTTCTCATACACAGACCGAGGCTTTTACAGCTCACAAATAAAGCGCTTATGGCGCTTTTTTGGCAAAGATCAAGTTCTTGTGTTGAGGCATGAAGTTCTAAGATTAACGCCAGACATATGCCTAAAGAGAATATGGGATCATCTTGGATTGAATCATGCGCAAAATATCAAGCCTCTGGAGATACACACAGGCAATTACGAGGAACCGATGAGCACAAAAGCGCACCAAAGGCTGCGCAAAACCTATTTGCATGAAATCAGCCAATTAGAAGCTTTACTAAATTGGGACTGCAGCAACTGGCTGAAAAAGAATCACTGAAAATATTAATCTACATCCAGTACGCATTTGCCCCAAAGCAAGGATCTCCGTATTCATCAGAGAATGAAGGGAAGCGCTCATTAAAACTTCTCGCACTGAAAGAAGCAACCATAGAAAATCCAGAAAGATACAACAGCACGCAATAGATGGATATATGCATCACTAGTGAAGGCAAAACCTGTTGCGAAACGAGAAATAACGACAGAGAACCAGACAGTTTCAACTATAAAGCCTAAACTCATCCAGAATTGAATTAGGTGAAAATACTGGCAATCCGCAAGAAGTCAGGATCACAATACAGAAAAACTAATTCATATTCTAAATCATGGAAGCAAGAGATCATTGCAGCAGGTAGATGATTGCGATATGGCTGATTAAACGGAAGACAGCATTGGGATATTAGAGCAATACTTCTCATAACAGATAGAATAGATGATGAGACTAAGCGATGAGTATTACGCTTTCATCCCCCATCACCGCGAAACAATCCCCGAGGAGGGGGATGTGATTTTGTCTGGAGATCCAGATGGCGGACGACCACTTAGAGATTGGCGCGTCGAGTTGAAGCTGTCCTTAGGGAGTCAATGATTGAACGCCACAAATAAGCCCAACTGATAGATCCTCTTCGACTTGCTCAATTGATTCCGAGACAAGTCACCTCTCACCATCCTGCAAAGCAATGAGATCCCGCTGACGACAAACAGCACCTTGAACGATTCTCAAGAGAAAGCCTCAGAAAATCATCCCAAATATTGTTTTAAGTCCGCACTAGCCGCCTCTAAGGCTCCATCGAGGGCACCACCATTACGGCCACCCGCCTGAGCCAGATTCGGGCGGCCACCTCCGCCACCACCGCAAAGCTTGGCAATCGAGCCAATGAACTTGCCCGCCTGCTGACCACTAGCGATGACGGCTTTGCCAAAAGCTGCCACCAAAATCACTTTGCCTTGGTCACTCGGGTCAGGCAAACCTCCCAGCACAACAGCCGAGGCATCGCCCAACTGGTCGAGCAATCCCAAAGCGGCGCCTTGCAATCCATCACCATCCACACCATCAAGGCGAGCCACCAACAGCTGATAGTCACCAACCGCTACAGCTTGGGTAGCCATGGCCGCCGACTTCGCGACAGCTAATTCAGCCCGGGCCGCGGTCAACGACTTTTGGCTGCTCTTCAGCTCCTCCTGCAATGCCGACACGCGCTCAACGATCTCGCCAGGTTGTGCCTTAAAGCGATCACCAAGCTGCTTCACCACGGCCTCACGCTCATTGAGATAAGCCAGCACAGAAGCACCCGCCACCGCTTCAATTCTGCGGATCCCAGCCGCAACACCACTCTCACTCACGATCTTGAACAAACCAATCTCGGCCGTGTTGCTCACATGGGTGCCACCACAAAGCTCCATCGACACGCCGGGAACATCAACCACGCGAACCACATCGGCATATTTTTCGCCAAACATCGCCACGGCACCAGCCGCCTTCGCTTCATCAATGGCCATCTCATTGACTTCAAGACCGTGCGCATCGCAGATCCAGCCATTGATCAAGGTCTCGATCTGCTCAAGTTCACCAGGTTTCACGGCCCTTGAGCAGTGGAAGTCAAAACGCAGTCGCTCAAAATCAACGAGCGATCCGGCCTGCCCAATGCCCGGATCCACCACCTGCTTCAAGGCTGCTTGCAGCAGATGTGTCGCCGTGTGATTCGCTTGAGCGCGACGTCGGCAAGCGCGGTCCACTTGACCATGCACCAGATCACCAACCTCGAGACGTCCACGCTGAACCGTGCCGCTATGGACGAACACCCCGCGATTGCGACTAACACCATCAATCACAACGATCAAACCGTTGCCATCAGCTCCATCGCCAACGAGAAGACCGCGATCACCCACCTGACCACCGCCCTCGCCATAAAAAGGGGTGCGGTCCAACACCACCTGCACCGCATCACCATCCGAGGCGGATGTAGCGGCTTCGCCATTAACCAATAAGGCCTGCACGCTGCTGTTGCTCGGCGTTAGCAGTTCATATCCCTCAAATGCTGTGGCATTGAGATCAGCCGCCACTTGATCGATCGCATCCTGGAGCGTGAGATCGATACTGACCGCCGCGGCCTTCGCCCGCTGACGCTGTTGCTCCATCGCCTGCTCGAATCCAGCCAGATCCACATCGAGGCCTTGCTCTTCGGCAATTTCCTGGGTGAGCTCCAGAGGGAAGCCATAGGTGTCGTAGAGCTCAAATGCTTGGGCACCACTGATCTGTTTGGGCTTGCTCTCCAGAACATCTGCCAACAACTTCTCCCCACGCTCCAGGGTTTCCAAAAAGCGCGACTCCTCCCTCTGAAGCTCGGACAAGATCACCTCCTGGCGCTCAAGCACCGAGGGGTGGGCGTCCTGGAGAAGGGCGATCGAAGCTTCTCCCATCGTGACAAGAAAAGGCTTGTGAATACCCAGCAAACGGCCGTGTCGCACCACCCGGCGCAAGAGACGGCGCAAGATATAGCCGCGGCCCAGGTTGCTGGCCGTGACGCCATCACAAATCAGCTGCGTGATCGCCCGGCTGTGATCTCCGATCACCTTGAGCGACGTTTTTCCCTTGTCGTCGAGCTGGTGGTAGTCGACCTCCGCCAGATCGGCCGCAGCCTGGATCAACGGAAAGATCAGATCGGTTTCGTAGTTATTGGGCACCTTCTGCAGGATCTGAGCCATCCGCTCCAGGCCCAGACCCGTGTCGATGTTCCTGTTCGCAAGCGGCGTGAGGGTGCCCTCAACGTCGCGGTTGTATTGCATGAACACCAAGTTGTAGAACTCGATGAAGCGGTCGTCGTCCTCGAGATCGATTCCTTCGTCACCAAGTTCGGGCTTGAAGTCGTAGTAAATCTCCGAGCAAGGGCCACAGGGCCCGGTCGGGCCAGAGGCCCAAAAGTTGTCGGCTTCATCCATGCGGATGATCCGCTTGGGGTTCACCCCCACCACATCGCGCCAAATCTGTTCCGCCTCATCGTCTTCACGGAAGACACTCACCACCAAATGCTTCGGATCGATACCAAAGACATCCGTACTCAGCTCCCAGGCCCACTCAATCGCCTGCTGCTTGAAGTAATCGCCAAACGAAAAGTTGCCGAGCATCTCAAAAAACGTGTGATGCCGCGCCGTACGGCCCACGTTCTCGATGTCGTTGGTGCGAATGCACTTTTGGCTACTGGTGGCTCGCGGAGCTGGTCGCTTCTGCTGCCCAAGGAAGACCGGCTTAAACGGCAACATCCCCGCAATGGTGAGCAACACCGTTGGATCCTCAGGAATCAAGGAGGCACTTGCCATCACCTTGTGGCCCCGCGCCTCGTAGAAACTCAGGAATGCCGCCCGAATCTCAGCACCAGTGCGGGGGGTGGCAGCAGCGGATCGCGACGAACGTGCAACAGCCATGGCGGATTCCGCGTAAACAGCAGATAGAACGGTCATGATCGCCCCTGAGCCGCCGCGCCCCGTCGTCGCACCGTCTCCTTCCACCGACAGCCGCGACCGACTGCGCCGCCTCTCCCTGGGCTGGGCCTGCCTTGCTGGGCTAACGGCCGGGCTTTTTAGCCTTCCATTTGGACTTGAAATGGCCGTGCGATCCGCTGGCTGCGGATTGTTTTATGGCCTTCTGGCCTTCCACCTAGAACGCGTTGACTCCAACGACTCCCACTTACGGGCCGGGCTCGTTGGAGCGGTCTGTGGGTTACGAAGCCTGGGAATGTCGTTACCTTCCCCCTTGGCAGGGGCCGATGCCCTGGCAATATTGGTATTGGATCTCCTCATTGGGTGGTTGCCGTTGGTCGGCAGCGCACTCGTGCTTTACGGAACCCAACGCATGTTTTCTGCGTCGCGGCCATGAGCCTGCTGCACGCCACCTGGCTTCCGGCCATTCGTACTCCTAGCAGCTCTGGACGAGCTGCCCTTTTGGTGTGGGCTGACACCTGGCGCGTTGCCGAGCCTGCTGGCCCAACGACGACCCCTGCGCTTCATCCCTTCACCCTCAGCCCAGACGATCTCCGTGCCTTGCTAACGGAACGGGATCTCTTGCCCGACGGCATCATTGATGCCACGGCGTGTCTCACCCTGCCGAGCCGCAGCGTGAAGCCCCGAAAGAAGCGCGGAACAGAGACCAGCAGCACTGAAGAACCGGGCTGGACAGGCCTCCCCTTGCAAGCTGGAGAACCCATCCCCAAACAAACAGAGTGGTGGCCTTGGCAGGTGCAGGGCCTGGCGATTGAGCCGATGGCCGCCACCGCCTGGCTCTCCAGTCTTCCTCTTTCCGGACGACATCCGGATCTGGCTGATGAGTTGCGCTGGTGGAGTCACATGCAGCGTTGGTCCCTCAGCCTCGTCGCCCGCAGCCGCTGGCTGCCGCAGGTGGAGCTGAGCAAGGGCGAGGGCTATCCCCATCGCGCCCGCTGGGTGCCACTCCTGAACCGGGAAGAGGACCGGCGCCGTCTTGAGGACCTGGCCTCAGGACTCCCTCTCGTTGCCACCTGTGCCTTGCCTTGGCGAGAACCCACCGGCAAACGCAGCAACCGAATCACCAGGCTCAGACCAGAAGCCATGCGCGCCGCGAATCCAGTGGCTTGCTGCCGGCCGCGCAGCGGACGACTCCGGGTTGCCACGCTGTTGGCCGACCTGATGGACGCGCAACTGCGCAAAGGCTTCACCCCTGACCATGACGGATTGGATCCCCTGCTCCGCGCCTGGGAGGAGGCCTTGAGCTCAGAGACGGGGGTGATTCAACTCAATGATGAGGAGACCGAACGCTTAGCCACCGCCAGCAATCATTGGCGTGAAGGGGTGGCTGGAAATGTGGCAGCAGCCCGTGCCTGCTTGGAACTAGCAACACCAGCGGACGATGAGGAGCTCTGGCCACTGCGCTTCTTTCTGCAAGCGGAAGCTGACCCAACCCTCAAGCTGCCCGCGGGGGCGGCCTGGGCGGCAGGCCCCAGCGGTCTACAGCTTGGGGAAGTCAAGGTGGATCACCCCAGCGAAGTCTTGCTCGAGGGCATGGGCCGAGCACTGACCGTGTTCCAGCCGATTGAGCGCGGATTGGATAGCGCCACACCAGAGAGCATGCAGCTCACACCCGCTGAAGCGTTTGTTTTGGTGCGCACAGCAGCCAGACAACTGCGGGATGTGGGTGTTGGCGTTGACCTACCACCAAGCCTCTCGGGAGGGTTGGCCAGCCGGCTTGGCCTCGCCATCCAGGCAGAGCTCTCGGAGCGCTCGCGAGGCTTCACGCTCGGTGAAAATCTCGACTGGAGTTGGGAGCTGATGATCGGCGGGGTGACGCTGACCTTGCGCGAGCTTGAGCGACTGGCGGGAAAGCGCAGCCCTCTGGTGCGTCACAAAGGGGCTTGGATCGAACTACGCCCCAATGACCTCAAAAATGCTGAGCGCTTCTGCGCCGCCAATCCAGACCTAAGCCTCGACGACGCGCTTCGGCTCACCGCCACCGAGGGCGACACGATGATGCGCCTGCCGGTGCATCAATTTGATGCCGGTCCGCGGCTGCAAGCCGTGCTGGAGCAATACCACCAGCAAAAAGCGCCAGACCCCCTCCCCGCCCCCGAAGGATTTTCAGGTCAACTCAGGCCCTACCAAGAACGAGGGCTCGGCTGGCTTGCCTTCCTGCATCGTTTCGACCAAGGCGCCTGCTTGGCCGATGACATGGGCCTCGGCAAAACCATCCAACTGCTGGCCTTTCTGCAACACCTCAAGGCAGAAAACGAGCTCAAGCGATCGGTGCTTTTGATTGCACCCACATCCGTGCTCACCAACTGGAAGCGTGAGGCAACAGCGTTCACCCCCGAGCTCAAGGTGCATGAGCACTACGGTCCAAAACGCCCCAGCACCCCAGCAGCCCTGAAGAAGGCGCTGAATGATGTGGATCTCGTGCTCACCAGCTACGGCCTGTTGCAACGCGACAGCGAACTGCTGGAAAGCCACGATTGGCAGGGTCTCGTCATCGATGAAGCGCAGGCGATTAAGAACCCATCCGCGAAACAAAGCCAAGCCGCCCGTGACCTGGCCCGTCCGAAAAAGAACAGCCGTTTTCGGATCGCTCTCACCGGTACACCTGTCGAAAACCGGGTCAGTGAGCTCTGGGCCCTGATGGACTTTCTCAACCCACGGGTGCTGGGAGAAGAGGAATTCTTCCGACATCGCTACCGCATGCCGATTGAGCGTTACGGAGACCTGTCATCGCTGCGCGACCTCAAAGCCCGGGTGGGACCGTTCATCCTCAGACGCCTGAAAACCGACAAAGCGATCATCTCGGATCTGCCCGAGAAGGTGGAATTGAGCGAATGGGTGGGTCTGAGCAAAGAGCAGAAGTCGCTGTATGCGAAAACCGTTGAAGACACCTTGGATGCCATTGCCCGCGCCCCTCGCGGCAAACGTCATGGTCAGGTGTTGGGGCTGCTCACCAAGCTCAAGCAGATCTGTAACCACCCGGCCCTTGCCCTCAAGGAACAGGGCGCCAGCGAGGATTTCCTCAAGCGGTCCGTGAAGCTCCAGCGCCTCGAAGAAATTCTTGACGAGGTGGTTGAAGCAGGGGATCGAGCCTTGCTGTTTACCCAGTTCGCGGAATGGGGCAAGTTGCTCCAGGATTATTTACAGCGACGCTGGCGCAGTGAAGTGCCCTTCCTCAGCGGCAGCACCAGCAAAACGGAGCGGCAAGCCATGGTGGATCGCTTCCAGGAGGATCCGCGCGGGCCGCAGCTTTTCCTGCTGTCACTCAAAGCTGGCGGCGTCGGCCTCAACCTCACACGCGCCAGCCACGTCTTTCACATCGACCGCTGGTGGAACCCCGCCGTTGAAAATCAAGCCACAGACCGTGCGTATCGCATCGGACAAACGAACCGGGTGATGGTGCATAAGTTCATTACCAGCGGCTCCGTCGAAGAGAAAATTGACCGGATGATCCGCGAGAAATCAAGGCTGGCTGAAGACATCATTGGCTCCGGCGAAGACTGGCTTGGAGGCCTTGAGATGGGACAACTCAAAGAGCTCGTGAGCCTGGAGGACACCTCAACATGAGCATCACCCCACCAGGCGGCATCAACACATCGATGAGTGACGACGGTCTCTCCCAGCAACCCTGGTGGGTTGAGCAATGGATGGAGCTGATCAATTCCTACCGCTTCAAGAAGCGCTTGGAACGGGCTTGGGCCTACGCCCGTGAAGGTCATGTGACCTCCATTCGTTTTGAAGGCAGGCGGGTGCATGCCCGCGTTCAGGGCACCGACGAAGATCCCTACAAGGTGAAGCTCTGGCTCGACGTTCTCAAAGATGAGGATTGGCGCTATGTGCTCGAAGCGCTCACGATGAAAGCCCGCTGGTCCGCTCAACTCTTGGCCGGGATCATGCCAGCCGACATCGAACGGGCCTTTGCTGCCAGTGGTCGGCGTCTGTTCCCCTTCAAGCTTCAGGAAGTACGGAGCGAATGCAGCTGCCCTGATAAAGCGAACCCTTGTAAACACATCAGCGCCGTTTATTTCTTGATGGGTGAACGGTTCAGCGAAGATCCGTTTGTGTTGTTTCAGCTGCGTGGCCGCACGCGAGCCAAGCTGCTGGAAGACCTGGCCGCCCATCGCCTTCAGGCACTCCAAACGATTGCTGAGAGCGCCAACAACGAAGAGGAAGAACCGCTTGCGCTCGAGGCGAGCAGCAGCGAACTCAATCCTCCCCATCCTGCGGTTCTGGATCCAACGCTCTGGTGGCGCTACGACGCTGGCCTCGACGGAGACCTGGTGGTGATCACCCCGGCCATGGAAGGGGACACGGGACTGGACGCGGCGGGAGAACTGCCTCTGGCAGAAGAGCCCCGCTTCCCGGAGGCCCGCCCCCGTTTCTTGCAGCACCTGCGCGACCAGGGCCAAGCCATGGCGCAACAGGCCATGTTGGAGGCGATGGCAGCGGGGAAATAGGCCATGACGGTCATGATTCCAAGCACCAGCGCTCCCTGGTTGAGACCCGAGACCCAGGCGTTAAGCCAGCGCTTGCTGATCTCCTATCAACGGGCTTTTGCGCAACATCTCCTGGTGTGTGATCAGGACGTCCAGTTCCAGCGCACAGCAGCGCAAGAGCTGTTCGCGAGTCCCATGGCCGTCCTAGCCCATGACCACAGGGCTGACCCGTTGCTGACCTATGCCAACAGCACAGCTCTGCGGCTCTGGGGGCACCGTTGGCAGACCATGGTGGGCATGCCCTCCCGGCTGACGGCTGAAGAGAGTGCGCGACGCGAGCGTGCAAGCGCCCTTCAGCAAGCCCATCAACGCGCTGGCTTCAGAGGCTATTGCGGAATCCGAATCAATCATGAGGGCCGGCGTTTCATGATTCAAAACGCTCAGATTTGGCCCCTATGGGATGACAACAATGACGTCTGCGGTCAGGCCGCTGCTTTTTCCAGCTGGTGGTGGCTGTAACCACTGACATGCTCAGACTGAAATGAGCAGGCTGAAGTGAGCAGGGTGACTGCTTGTTCAGGCGCCCCAACCAAACGCCGACCAACCGATAAACAGCAAGCTGAAGCCTGTCAAAAAGGCCAATCCAAACCAAGTGAGCCCTTTCATAGCGGGACCATCGCGGTGCTCTACAGCCACCAAGTCACTGTTCATCGTGTCCATCGCCATCCAGGCAAACAAGGGAGCTGTCAAAAAGCTTCCGGTCATCGCACCGAAGACGAAATCTTTCACTCCAATCCCCCCACTGAAGGCAAACAGCAAGGCCACCAAAGCAGCGAAGAGATGCAGCACCAGCCACACAGACAGCCGACGCTGCTGAGGAGCTGAGGCCAAATCGCCGCGATCGGAGCCCTGCAGCAACCCTTGGATCGCTGAAATACTGCGCGGGTACGCATCCAAACAGGTGAGCGTGGTACTAAACATCGCCGCAAAGGCCGCCGGCACAATCACCCAAGCAGCCCAGCCACCCATCGCTTCGGTGTAGAGACGGATGAGGTTCTGAGCAAAAGACACCCCACTACCGGCGAACATTCCCTCACCGGTGCCATACATCGTGTAAGCCCCCAAAATCACAAAGAAGACGGCCGTCACCACCGTGACCGCATAGCCAAGGTTGAAATCAAATTCAGCCTCCTTCAACGACGCCGAATGCTGGCTGTCTTGCGCGCGGGAGAACATCCACAACGACGGCCAAACACACATCTCCACCGGACCAGGCATCCAACCCATCAAGGGGATCAGGAAGGCCAGGTTTGCGGCTGTCCAGGGAGAGGGAGTCGTGCCCACCCAGGTGGCTGCCACATCCCCAACAGAACCGCGCAACAACAGGGTTGCCGCGGCCACGCCGGAAAGAATGGTCAACAGAACAACCAGCACTTTCGAAAGACGATCCAGCGCCCGGTAGTGCCCCAGCAGAAGGATTAAGCCACTCACCGTCAGCACGGCGATGGCCAAGCCGAACGTATTGAAATTCGCCAAAAGCGGCACATTGGTCAGCAAGAGCCCAGCCACAAAGCTGACTGCCGCAATCGTGAGCGTTCCAGTCACCAAACTGACCAGGAGATACAGCGGGAGATAGAAGCGATTACGGCGCTGAAACCCCTCCAACAACGTCAATCCAGTCACCGCGGTAAAGCGCGTGCCCACCCGCAGGAATGGATACTTCACCAAATTGGTGAGCAGGATCAGGCCCAACAACGCGAAGCCAAACCGGGCTCCAGCCGTGGTTGACGACATCAAGTGAGACCCGCCAATGCAAGCCCCCGCCATCAAAATCCCCGGCCCCAAACTCCGCCTTAGACCGGCTGCCGAACGGGAGGCGGAGGTAGCCATACAAAGACGCGTGGTTGGTGGCCATCCTCCTACCAAGCCCCACGCCATCGACCGTCCTGTTCATCGCTCGATGATCAAGCAAGCCGGAAAGCCTCCCTTGTTTAATCAACAAGGCCTCAATGTTCTTTCTTTCCGATAGGAGTGCCAGAGTTCACACGCAAGATCCTTCCTTGTTCAGAAAGAGGCGGTTGAATCCAGGTCCATCACAGTTCGGCTCTCACGACTTCTCAGTAGCAGCAACCGAACCTGGTGGTCTAGGCCGTACCAAAACGGACGGTTCTTACGCTCCCAGCTGAGATCAATTCAGCACAGATTGGCGTTGCGGGAAACACAAACTTCCTGAAATTCACAGCCAATTTGAGATTTACCCATGATCACCCTTCGCACATCACCCTTCGATTTACTGGATCGCCTTGAGCAGCAAGTTTCACAAGCTGAGCGCGTTCCTGCTGCTGAGGTCATCGAAACCAACGCCAGCTACACCGTGCGGCTGGAACTACCAGGCGTCGACCGTGAGTCCATTGATGTCAAAGCCACGGATCGTTCGCTGGTGATCAGCGCTGAACGACCACCAACCATTCCCGCGGCAGCCAAGCCAACCCCGGCCGAAGCAAACGCTGAAGACAATGCAGACGCAAACGCAGATGCAGAAGCAGACGCGCAGCAATTGCTGAGTGAGTTCAGAACCGGAACATGGAGCCGCAGTTTTCGTTTCGCCAAGCCGCTCGATCGCGACCAATTAGAAGCCTCCTATCGCGACGGCATTCTTGAGATCAGGGCCGCAAAAAGCGACAACCGCACCACCGTGTCGGTGAAGGTGGAAAGCTGAAACACCCTGGTGACCACCAGAAGAAGACCACGCGTTCAACGGAAAAGAGGTACAGGGCTCCTCGCCAAGGCGAGGGGCCTTTTTTGCAGACCACTGGCAGACCACTGACAGACAAAAAATCAGACGAAACAGAGGGAAAAGAACTGCTCGATAGGATCCATGGCTGTGCCGTCGCTGAATCGACGGGCTCCCTGAGGATGCAAGCCATGCAACGACGGCAGCTGCTTCGCAGCGGTGGTCAGGCGGCAACGGCAGCTGCAGCGGCCGCAGCTTTGAGTGCCTGCACCATCCGCCGAGCGGAAGAGACGCGCGCAAGCGGCCTCCCTCAAGTGCGCTGGCGCATGGCCACCAGCTGGCCTGTCTCCCTCGACACCATCTATGGGGGGGCCGTCACCATCTGCCAACGCGTCGAGGCGATGAGTGGTGGAGCCTTCCGAATTGAACCTTTTGCTGCGGGCGAAATCGTCCCCGGCCTGGAAGTGCTGGATGCCGTTCAAGCCCGTTCCGTGGAATGCGGCCACACCGCCAGCTACTACTACATCGGCAAAAACCCAGCCTTTGCCTTTGGAACCGCCGTGCCGTTTGGCTTGTCTGCCCAACAGCAAAACACCTGGCTTTATTACGGCGGCGGCAACGAAGACATGAATGCCCTGTTTGCGGATTTCGGAGCGATCAGTTTCCCGGCCGGGAACACGGGCGGACAACTGGGAGGGTGGTTTAAAAAACCGATCCAAAATCTTGCATCTCTCCAGGGCTTGAAGATGCGTATCCCCGGGCTAGGGGGAAAGGTGATGGCCAAATTGGGCGTGAATGTCCAGGTGCTTCCTGGTGGAGAGATTTACCTGGCTCTCGAGCGGGGCACGATCGATGCCGCCGAATTCACCGGCCCCTATGACGATGAAAAGCTTGGCTTGGCAAAAGCCGCAAAGCACTATTACTACCCCGGTTGGTGGGAGCCGGGTCCAACGCTGATGGCGCTGGTTAACCGCAAAGCCTGGTCCGACCTCCCCAAGGAGTATCAAGCCATGTTCAGCACGGCCTGCTACGAAGCCAACTTGGGGATGTTGAGCGATTACGAATGGCGAAACAGCGAAGCCTTGCAACGCATCACCCGCCAAGGCATCAAGCTCGAGCGCTACAGCGACGACATTCTCAAAGCCGCCCGTAGCGCTAGCTCAGAGATCTTCCAGGAGCTCGCCGATGCCGATGCAGGGTTTAAAGCGCTGCTCGAGCGCTGGCGCCTGTTCCGCCGAGACACCAGAAGCTGGAACACCATCAATGAGTTGCCGCTCGCTGAATTTGATGCCAGCAGCGAGGGCGATCAACCAGGAGAGCAGCGATGAACGGTCGCTTGGCAGGTCTGGTGCGCATGCTCGACGGAATCAATGCTGCTGCCGCCTGGGTTGCGCGCTGGTCGGTCTTGCTGATGCTCGCGATCGGCTTCTGGAATGTGGTGGGCCGCTATGTGGGATCAGCGATCGGGGTCAACCTGAGCAGCAACGGGCTGATCGAAGCCCAGTGGTATTTATTCGATCTCATTTTCTTGCTCGGACTGGGCTGGACGCTGCAAAAAAACGGCCACGTTCGCGTTGATGTGCTGCAAAGCCGCTGGAGCGCCCGCCGCCGAGATCGTCAAGAACTCCGTTCTTTGCTCCTGTTATTGCTGCCATTTGCCTTTGGGGTGATGGCCCTCTCGATGGCACCGGCGCTGCGAGCTTGGAGCATTGGAGAGATGTCTCCCGATCCTGGTGGGTTACCTCGCACCTGGCTGAAGTCGCTGATCCCAGTGGGGTTTCTATTGCTGGGTCTCCAGGGAGTGGCGGAATCCTTGCGGCTGCGCTGGAAGCTGATGCACGGGGATGAGCCATCCGATGACCAGCACCCAGCTCAGGGAGACAAGGGCCTGTGATTGAAATTGAATCCATGGGTTGGGTGCTGAGTTTCGACCCCTCAGCGGTCCTCGCACCCGGCATGTTTCTGGCCCTCATCCTGGCCCTGCTCAGTGGATTCCCTGTGGCCTTCTGCCTGGGGGGCATCGGCGTGATCTTCGCGTTGCTCGGGATGCTCAGCGGCGAAATCGAACCTCAATTCGTCACGGCGCTCCCCCAACGAATTCTGGGAATCATGGGCAACTTCACGTTGCTGGCGATCCCGGCCTTCGTGTTTATGGGATCGATGCTGGAAAGTTCAGGCATCGCTGAACGCTTGCTCGAGAGTATGGGTCGCCTGCTGGGACGCGTTCGCGGCGGACTGGCCCTCGCCGTCGTGCTCGTTGGCTCACTGCTTGCCGCCACCACCGGGGTGGTCGCTGCAACGGTCACCACCATGGGCATGATTTCCCTGCCGGCCATGTTGAAGGCTGGCTATGACAAAACTCTGGCCACGGGCGTGATCGTGGCTTCGGGCACCCTGGGCCAGATCATCCCTCCAAGCATCGTGCTGGTCGTGCTCGGCGATCAGTTGGGAATCTCCGTTGGAGACCTCTTCATGGGCGCCTTGCTTCCTGGCCTGCTGATGGCTGCGGTGTTTGCGATCTATGTGCTGATCATCAGTGCGATCAAGCCCGAACTCGCACCCCAGCTCCCTCAGGCTGAACTGGGCGCCACCCAGCCGCTGCAGCTGGTGCAATCGATGCTGCCGCCCTTGTCCTTAATCCTGATCGTGCTGGGGAGCATCTTTTTCGGCATCGCCACCCCAACGGAAGCGGGCGTGATTGGTGCGGTAGGCGCCATCCTTCTGGCCGCTCTCAATGGAGGCTTCAGCCGCAAGCAACTCTCCAACGTGTGCGAAAGCACGATGAGGACCACAGCCATGGTGATGGCGATCCTGCTGGGATCCACCGCCTTCAGCCTTGTTTTTCGAGGAGTCGGCGGCGATCAACTCATTGCTGATGTGCTCCTCAACCTCCCGGGAGGTCGGGTTGGATTCCTGGTGTTCAGCATGCTGATCATCTTTTTGCTCGGCTTCTTCATCGATTTCTTTGAAATCGCCTTCATTGCAGTGCCGTTGCTTTTACCAGCAGCGCGGCAGCTGCTGGGCCCCGATGCTCTGATCTGGTTTGGCGTGATGATCGGGGCCAATCTGCAAACGTCCTTTCTCACGCCACCCTTCGGATTCGCGCTCTTCTATCTCCGGGGCGTCGCCCCCCAGGACGTGAGAACCCGGGATATATATCGGGGGGCGTTGCCTTTCGTTGGCTTGCAGGTGGCGGTTTTGGCTTTGATCATCGCCGTGCCGGGCCTGGTGGACTGGTTACCGCGTCTTGCCGCTGCGATGACACCCATGCCGCTGACCTGATCTTCTCCGTAGAGTTCAGGTCAGCGAGTAACTGCCATGGCCACCTCCAGCTTGAAGCCATCAGTGACTGCAGCAAGCACCAGTCCGAGGCTCTCCCTTCAATCGGAAGTGATTGCTGCTGACAGCAGCACGATTCGCTCCCTCGACTGGGAGCGAAGCCGTTTCGATATTGAATTTGGCCTCCGCAACGGCACCACCTACAACGCGTTTTTGGTGCGAGGGGAACGCACCGCCTTAATCGATACGAGTCACGCCAAATTTCGCGACACCTGGCTGCCCCTCTTAAAGGAACAAATCGATCCAACCCAGATCGATCACCTGATCGTGAGCCATACCGAGCCAGACCACTCAGGGCTGATTGGAGACCTGATTGAGCTGAACCCTGAGATCGAAATTGTTGGATCCAAGGTGGCGATTCAATTCCTCAAAGATCAGGTCCACAGGCCCTTCCGCTCCCGAGCCGTGAAAAGCGGAGAAGAGCTCGATCTCGGCACCAATCCTGAGAGCGGGGTTCAACATCGCTTTGAGTTTCTAAGCGCACCCAACCTCCACTGGCCGGACACGATTTTTTCGTTTGATCACGGCAGCGGAATTCTCTACACCTGCGATGCCTTTGGGCTGCACTACTGCTCAGAGGACGTCTTTGACAGCGATCCTGGCGCCATTGCCCCGGATTTCCGCTTCTACTACGACTGCTTAATGGGGCCCAATGCCCGCAGCGTGCTTCAAGCGCTCAAGCGCATGGATGGTCTGCCAGAGATCAACACCATCGCAGTAGGTCATGGCCCCTTGCTTCGCCATCACCTCAGCCACTGGATCAACGATTACCGCGAATGGAGCGGACAACGTAATAAGGGCGAAAGTTACGCGGCCGTTTGTTATTTGAGTCAATACGGCTTCTGTGATCGCCTCAGTCAGGCGATCGCCCACGGCATCGGCAAGACCGAGGCTCAGGTCCAGCTTGTCGACCTGCGCGCCACCGATGCCCAAGAGCTCACAGCCCTGATCAGCGAAGCCAAGGCCGTGGTGGTGCCCACCTGGCCAGCGCAAGCAGATGCTGAACTGCAAAGCAGCATTGGAACGCTGTTGGCTGCCTTGCATGGCAAGCAACTTGTAGGGGTCTACGACGCCTTTGGTGGCGATGACGAGCCCATCGATTCCGTGGCCGGTCAATTACGCAGCCAGGGACAAAAGGAGGCCTTCCCCCCTCTCCGCATTCGCCAGCTTCCACAAGGTGGTGACTACCAGCGCTGCGAAGAATCAGGCACTGACCTCGGCCAGCTGTTGACGCGCGACAAAACGATCGCAGCCATGAAAAGTTTGGACGGGGATCTCGATAAAGCCCTAGGCCGTCTCAGCGGAGGGCTTTATGTGGTCACGGCCAGCCAGGGCGACGGTGACAGCTTGCGCCGAAGCGCGATGGTGGCGAGTTGGGTGAGTCAGGCCAGCTTCACCCCACCAGGCATCACCGTGGCCGTGGCCAAAGACAGGGCGATCGAGGCTCTCATGCAGGTGGGGGATCAATTTGTGCTGAATATTCTCCGAGAGGACAACCATCAACAACTTCTCAGACATTTCCTTAAACGCTTCCCACCGGGCGCCGACCGTTTCGCAGGCATCAATGTGCTGGAGGAGGAGGCTGAGGGCGGCCCCGTCCTCGGAGATGCCCTGGCCTACCTCGGCTGTCGCGTCGAACAACGCCTGGAAGGTCCCGATCACTGGGTGATCTATGCCGTGGTGGAGCAGGGGAACGTGGCTGATGCCAATGCCATCACCGCCGTCCATCACCGCAAAGTAGGAAATCACTACTGATGGCAACCTCCAACCTCGAGGCCCCTGCGGCCGTGACCCGGCAAGTGATCCAATTGCCGATCGATGAAGGACTCACCTGCCTGCGGGGGCTGAGTCCCCAACGGCTCCGGTTCGAATTGGAATATGCGCTGGAACGGGGCAGCACCGCCAATAGTTTTTTGTTCGATGCGGGCACGGATGGCGAGGGCCAGCATCAGACCGCCCTCCTGGTGCATCCTCCTGGCAAGGCTTATGGGAAGGCCTTCCTTCTGGCTCTTGCCGATCGGCTTCCCGCCCAAACCAAGGCGCTGAAGGTGGTGGTGGGCCACGTCAACCCCAACAGGGTGGCCCTGCTCCGTGATCTGGCGGGCCTTTATCCCGAGCTCGAACTGATTGCTTCCAACGCTGGAGCCAAGCTTTTAGGGGAACTCTGGTCACAACGCAAACCTGCCGCCCCGGGGCAGGAGAACGACCAGCCAGCCATCCCCGACCTGCCCGCCATCCAGGTGATCCGCCAAGAGCAAACGCTGCCTCTCAGCCATTTTCATCAGCTGCAGCTCGTTCCCGCTCCCACCCCCCGATGGCCAGGGGGGTTGTTGGCGTTTGAAGAGTCCCTCGGACTGTTGATGAGCGGCAAGCTGTTTTCGGCGCACATCTGTACCGATCAGTGGGCTGAGTCCGGTCGCAGTGCAACGGAAGAAGAGCGGCGTCACTTTTACGACTGCTTGATGGCACCGATGGCCGGCCAGGTGGACTCCCTGGTGGAACGCCTCGAAGAGCTCGATATCACCACGGTGGCACCGGGCCACGGTCCAGCCATCGACACAAGCTGGCGCAGCTTGTTCAATGACTACCGGCGCTGGGGAGAAAGCCAACAGCAAGCCAGCTTGTCGGTTGCATTGCTGTTTGCCAGTGCTTACGGAAACACCGCTGCCATTGCGGATGCCCTAGCGCAGGGTGTGGGCCGCACGGGGATTCGAATCACCAGTCTCAACTGTGAATTCACCCCTCCCGACGAGCTGATCAACACGATCAAACAAGCCGATGGCATTTTGATCGGCTCACCAACGCTCGGCGGCCATGCGCCAACCCCGATCGTCTCCGCCTTGGGAACGCTCCTTGCCGAAGGAGATCGCAGTAAACCCGTGGGGGTGTTTGGCAGCTTTGGCTGGAGCGGTGAAGCGATCGACCTCCTCGAAAACAAGCTTCGCGACGGAGGATTTCACTTTGCGTTCGACCCGATCCGGGTGAAGTTCAGCCCCGACGCAGCGATGATTCGAACCCTCGAAGAAACCGGCACCCGGTTCGGTCGCGAGTTGCATCGAGAGCAGCGCAAACAGCAACGCCGCAGCGGAGGCGGGCTGAGCGAAAGCCGCAGTGACCCTGCCGTTCTGGCCCTAGGTCGCGTCGTGGGCTCTCTCTGCGTTCTCACCGCGCGAAAGGGTGAACTCTCCGGGGCCATGATTGCGAGCTGGGTCACCCAAGCCAGCTTCACGCCACCGGGATTCACCGTGGCAGTGGCGAAGGATCGAGCGGTTGAGGCCCTCCTGCATATCGGCGATTGCTTTGCTCTGAACGTGCTCGCTGAAGGGCGCGAGAGCGGGCCCATGAAGCAATTCCTGCAACCGTTTGAACCTGGAGCCGATCGCTTTGCCGGCTTAGAACTGAAGGCCAGCCCAAGTGAACAACCCTTGCTGCCAGACGCCTTAGCGTGGATGGAGGCCACAGTGAAGCAACGCATGGAATGCGGGGATCACTGGCTGATTTACGCCGAGGTCTCCCATGGCGGTGTGGTCGATTCCGATAGCACCACCGCGGTGCATCAGCGACGCAGTGGTGCTAATTACTAGCCCCAACCACTAGCGCTAACTCATAGCGAGTATGAGATAGCGCTAGTATCCAGGGATCGACCGATGAACTGATGGATCTCTCCAAGCCTTCCACCCAGGCCAACCTGGAAGCAGCCTTTGGCGGCGAAAGCATGGCCAATCGCAAGTATTTGTTTTTTGCTGATGTCGCCAAGAAGCTCGGCCGCAGCGATCTCGCCAAGCTTTTCCGCGACACCGCCGCCCAAGAAACAGAACACGCGTTTGCTCACTTCCGCCTGCTGCATCCGGAACTCGTCTTTGACGACCCCGATGCGCTTAGCGACGACGACAAACAAGCGTTGCTAACTCGCTGTCTTGAGCTTGCCATCGAAGGCGAGACCTACGAATACACCACGATGTATCCGGAGTTTGCTGCGCAAGCCCGCAACGATCGCGATCATGGGGCCGCGGCTGAATTCGTCGAACAAACCAGCGAATCCAAAGAACACGCAGGCATCTTTAAAACAGCGGCCAAGAACTTCGGGCTGCTCACTCCCATCGAACAACACCATGCCGAGTCGTATGGCGTTGCCCTTGAAGCCCTTCAAGGCAAGGGCTCGGCGGGACAGGCCGATGAACCCGTACCAGGCAAATGGATCTGCAAGGTGTGCTCGATGATTTACGACCCCGCAGAGGGCGATCCCGACTCCGGAATTGCGCCCGGCACACCCTTCGAAGCGATTCCAGATGATTGGTCCTGCCCCATTTGCGGAGTGCGCAAAGCCAGCTTCGTTCCCTACCGGGAAGCGGAATTAAAGGCCGCCTGACGCTCGCCTCAGGCGTGCAGATCATCCAGCACTGGCCAACCCTCAAGCTCAGGGACCGCTCTACGAGGGCCGCCATGATTTCAAAGAAGAGGTAGCAGGCAAGATGCAGCGTGAATGGTGGAAATTCTGGGCATGAACAAACCAAACACGAGCGATGTTTTGGTGATCACCGCCAGCAACGGCGAAAACCTCAAGCTGGCGCAACGTTTCGTAGAGACAGCAGGAACCCTGGGCCAATCAGCCGACCTGCTTGATCTCACGACGATCGACCTGCCCTTATTCACCCCCAGGGCGCAATCCAAAGCCACGCCGGAGGCGGTTCCCCCCCTTGAGGCACTGCTGACGGCCTCTCCCCGTTGGGTGATTTGCGCACCGGAATACAACGGCTCGATTCCCCCCTGCCTCACCAATGCCATTGCCTGGCTGTCGGTTCAAGGTGACGATTTTCGGGCACTCTTCAACGGTCGGCCGATCGCCATCGCCACGTTCTCAGGAGGCGGGGGCATGGAACTGCTGCTGTCTCTTCGCATCCAGCTCACGCACCTCGGGGCCGAAGTTGTCGGTCGTCAATTGCTCAGCAATCACTCCAAACCAGCCAAGGACGACAGCATCCAGGACCTGCTGCAACGCCTGGGACAAAAGCAACCGATTCAATGATTCCGCCCAAGATCACAAACCATCCAGCCCTGGTGTTCCGTCCGGCCCAAGAACGCTTTCACAGTGTTTTGGACTGGCTCGATTCATGGCATAGCTTTTCCTTTGCTGATCATCACGATCCCGACTGGATGGGATTCGGGCCTCTACGCGTCATCAATGACGACACGATTTCTGCAGGTCGGGGGTTTGGCATGCATCCCCATCGCGACATGGAGATCATCACGGTGATGATCGAAGGCGAGCTCCAACATCAGGATTCAGCCGGAAACAGCGGCGTCATTCAAGCTGGAGATGTGCAGCGGATGAGCGCCGGAACTGGAATCAGGCACAGCGAAATCAATGAAAGCGAACAAAGCTGCCGGTTGCTGCAGATCTGGATCGAACCCAGCCAGCAAGGACTCGCGCCTGCCTATGAGCAACGCAGGATTGCCCTGACCGATCAAACATGGGTCCCAGTGCTGGATCCCCACAACCGAGAAGCCATGGCGATTGCGCGCCCGATTCAGCTCTGGCGCCTACGTCTTGCCCAAGGCAAAAGCATGCAACTGCCAGACCTCGCCTATCCCCAGGCCTGGCTTCAGATGATCAATGGGGCGATCTCGATCTCCGGAGCAAACGCTGCATCCCTATCAAACCTTGGCCGAGGCGATGGGCTTGGATTTGATCCAGCGCAAGCAGGCATCAACCAAATCCATTCCTCAGACAATCAAACCGACTTACTCCTATTTGGGCTGAGCTAATAGATCACTTACGGGTACACCAAACCCAAGACACTTGTTGTATCAATGCCATCAAAACGACTCTCAGGACACGTCTTGGCAGGCCAGAGGCTGACCCAATTAGCCGAAAACAGTCAAATACTGACAATTGAAAAAAGAAATCTAAAGAGAATCAGCTGCTAGCGCTTAATTTTATTTTTTTGCCTTGAAATGGTTTCGTTATCACCCAACAACCCCAGCTTCCATGGGATTTCTTGGCGAACCACAATTCGCAGTGCGCTACCGCGGATTCCTTTTAATGCAACAACCGAATAAAAGTTGGTTGGTTCGACCAGAACGAAGCCCGATGCGACTTCTTCCGTTTAGGACAGGTATCTGTTCGCTTGAGGATGCAAAATCTCTTGTCGATTGGAAGCTCGAAGCAGGATCGAACTTAATAGAAGTTGCTTAGGAAGTTGCTTCGTTCAATAACTGTTTAAGCCGCTTGCGGAGGCGTGGGTGATCCATTGGGCTGCAAGGGCAACACCAACGTTGCCCAACGTTCTGGACGCTCTGGGCGAACTCGGCGGGAACGACGGACTCCAAAAGGAACACGCACCACATTGGTGCCCTCAATGACAAGGGTATGACCCCTGCCTAATGCTGCTTGCAAGCACTCGGGCAGATCAGGCAACTGAAGAGACTCGCCTGATGCCGTGGGAGTGACAGCTCCTTGACCGTGAATGTTGGAAATGTCGCTGCTCATGTTGTCTCCTGAGACGGAGCAATTGCCGATCAGTGTGCAAACAGGTCAGCATGCGTGAATGAAATCGAAACTTTTATTTCCGATTTCAATGAACTTACCGCATTGCAACGGGTTCGGCCATCTCTTCAACGCTTGGACAGGTGCAAATTAAATTTCGATCGCCAAAAGCGTTATCAATGCGTGCCACGGAAGGCCAAAACTTGTTGCTGGCTTGCGCGGGAAGCGGAAATGCAGCCTGCTGGCGGCTGTAAGGACGGTCCCAGCTCTCGGCTGTGACTGCAGCCAGCGTGTGCGGGGCACGGCGCAGGGGGTTGTTCTCCCGATCCATGGATCCGTCTTCGATCGCAGCGGCTTCAACGCGAATGGCAATCATCGCGTCGCAGAACCGATCCAGCTCTTCCAAACTCTCGCTTTCCGTGGGTTCCACCATCACCGTGCCCGCCACAGGCCAACTGACCGTTGGGGCGTGAAAGCCAAAGTCCATCAAGCGTTTCGCCAGATCATCCACTTCCAACCCAGCGGTTCGCTTGAGGCCCCGCAAATCAAGGATGCATTCATGGGCCACCAGCCCACTCTCCCCTCGAAACAACACGGGGTAGTGCGCATCCAAGCGACTCGCCAAATAGTTGGCGGAGAGAAGGGCAATGGCCGTGGCCTGACGCAGGCCAAAAGGACCCATCAAACGCAAATACATCCAGCTGATGGGCAAGATGCCAGCACTTCCCCACGGGGCCGCGGACACAGCCTGGATCGCCTGCTCTCCACCACAGGCCATGAGCGGATGGCCGGGTAGGAACGGCAGCAGATGCGACGCCACCCCAATCGGTCCGACCCCTGGGCCACCACCACCGTGAGGGATGCAGAAGGTCTTGTGCAAATTCAGGTGGCAAACATCAGCCCCAAAAGAGCCAGGCCTGCAAAGCCCAACCTGCGCATTCAAATTGGCCCCATCGAGATAGACCTGACCTCCGTGCTCATGCACGAGCGCACAAATTTCGCGAATACGAACCTCGAACACGCCGTGCGTTGAGGGATAGGTGACCATCAAGGCCGCGAGGGATTCGCTGTGTTGCTCCGCTTTGGAGCGCAGATCCTCCACATCCACATTGCCCTCGTCATCGCAAGCCACCGGCACCACACGCATGCCCGCCATCACGGCGCTAGCTGGATTCGTGCCATGGGCACTCGTGGGAATCAAGCAAACATTTCTGGAGGCTTCGCCCCGGGAGCGATGCCAGGCACGAATCACCAGCAGCCCTGCATATTCGCCCTGCGATCCGGCATTGGGCTGGAGCGACACACCAGCGAAACCGGTGAGTGCCGCCAACCAAGTGGCGAGGTCCTGAACCATACGCTGGGAACCCTGCTGCTGATCGAGCGGTGCGAAGGGATGCATCGCGGCGAACTCTCGCCAGCTCACAGGAACAAGTTCTGAAGCCGCATTGAGTTTCATGGTGCAGCTTCCCAGGGGGATCATTCCGTGCACCAAAGAAAGATCCTTGCTGACCAAGCGCTGGATGTAGCGCATCAGCTCGGTTTCGCTGTGGTAGCGGTGAAACACCGACTGTTGAAGCCAGGGCGCTCGGCGACAGGGAACGCCACTCAAAGATGCGTCGCTGCTCAGCGCATCCAGATTCGATGGGATAGGAGCCTCCACCGCTTGCGCCAACACCGCAATCAGACGATGGATCTCGTCTGAATCGGAGAGTTCATCCAGGCTGACTCCAAAGCCCTGAGCCGTCTCGACGGAAGCTCCATCCGGCAAGACCCGCAAATTGATGCCCTCCCGTGCTGCCAGGCGATGGACCTGGGGAGCCATCGATCCGTAGACATCAAAACTGTCAAAGCGAGGCGACGCCTCAAGCGAATAGCCCAAATGACGCACCGCCTCCTCGAGCTGAAGCCGCAGGGCCACAAGCTTGTGAGCCATCGCCTCCAGCCCTTCCGGGCCGTGATGAATGGCATAAAACGACGCCATCACAGCCAGCAGCACTTGGGCCGTACAAATGTTGCTCGTGGCTTTGTCGCGTCGAATGTGCTGCTCGCGGGTCTGCAAGGCCAACCGAAACGCTGGCTGGCCATCCGCATCGCGAGACTGGCCCACAATCCGGCCGGGCACCTGGCGGCGAAACGCATCGCGGGTGGCAAAAAACGCGGCATGGGGGCCGCCTCCGCCCATCGGCACACCAAAACGCTGGGTGCTGCCAACAGCGATGTCGGCACCGAGCTCACCAACCGGTGCAAGCAACACTTGGGCAAGAGGGTCCACCGCCACGGTGACAAGGGCACCGCTGTCATGGGCAGCAGCGATGCAGGTGGATGGATCCCAAAGTCGCCCACAACGACCTGGCAGTTGAAGCAAAACTCCAAAAACGTCGTCACCCCAGCGGAACGCCTCGGGCTCCACCACCTCCAGCTCCACCCCAATGGGAAGGGCCCTGGTTTGCAAAACGGCCAAGGTCTGGGGCAACACAGCGGCGTCCACCAGAAAGCGCTTGGCCTCCGGCCGGCGACAGGCGGCCAAGCTCAGGCCCATCGCTTCTGCAGCAGCCGTGCCTTCATCGAGCAGCGAGGCGTTGGCGATCGGTAAGCCCGTGAGCTCGCTGATCAGGGTTTGGAAGTTGAACAGCGCTTCCAGGCGGCCCTGGGCGATCTCCGCTTGATAAGGGGTATAAGCCGTGTACCAGGAGGGGTTTTCCAACACCTGACGTTGAATCACCGCTGGCGTGACGGTGTCGTAGTAGCCAAGGCCAATCAGCGATCGGCGCACCTGATTGGCATCTGCTAAGCCACGGAGCTCCGCCAATGCACTGGCTTCCGTGCACCCACGGGGAAGGGTCTCAACAGGAGGCAGGGAATCAAAAATATTGGCCGGAACAACGGCACGTAAAAAAGTATCGAGATCACTAAACCCCAGCTCCTTCAACATCCGCTGTTGCGCTTGCTCACCAGGTCCGATGTGCCGACTTACGAACGGAGACAGTGGCTCAGCCACCGACGCGTCAGACACACGCTGTTCAAGCAAGGTCAAAAGGCCGGTTGCGATGACAGCGACTGTAAGGAAGTCCCCGCCGCATTGACGGCCTGATCAAGCTTCAGTTACGCAGCCGCCACCTTGGCGCTGTAAGTCGCTGAATCCATCAACTCCTCCATCTGGGAAGGCTCTGATGGGCGAATGACCAAAAGCCAACCCTCCCCATGAGGATCGTTCTGAAGCTCCTCAGGATTGCCCAACACCGCTTCATTGCGCTGAACCACTTCGCCCGTGATCGGCGCGTACATCTCTTCAACGGCCTTCACCGATTCCACAGTTCCAAAGCTGGTTCCGCGGCTGAGCTCAGACCCCACCTCAGGCAGATCCACGAACACGATGTCGCCTAGCTGATCCACGGCATAGGCGCTGAGCCCAACCCGCATGAGCTCCGCTTCTTGACGAACGTATTCATGGCTGTCGGCGAACCGAAACTGATCGGGAAAGTCGAAGGCCATCGGGCCACGAGATGCGGTTATTAGCCAGTCTGCGCCAGATCAACCCAACCTGCCGTCAACAACGCGGCAAGGGCCCTGATCAGAGCCAGCTCTACATGGGCGCGATGGGTTCCCCCCTGCACATAAAGATTGAAAGGTTCTCGCAGGGGAGCATCCGCAGAAAATTCACTGGTGCTGCCATCGATGAAGGTGCCGCCAGCCATCACCAAATCACTGGCGTAACCAGGCATCGGCGCAGGCACCGGGTCGAGATAGGAGCCCACGGGTGAGATCCCCTGGAAAGCCCGACAAATCAATTTCAAGGCGTCTGGGTCTCCGATCTGCACCGCCTGAATGAGATCACTTCGGGGCTCCCCTGCAGAGGGCTGCACGGAATAGCCAAGATCAGCGAACACAGCCGCCACCAAATCAGCCCCAATCAAGGCTTCCGCCACCATCTGCGGAGCGAGAAATAAGCCCTGCAACAGCAGGCGATGCAGGTCAAAACCACTTCCGCCCTCGCTGCCAATTCCTGGAGCGGTCAGCCTGCAGCACGCCTGTTCCACCAACGAGGCCCGCCCTGCCACGTACCCGCCAGCGGGAGCGATCGTGCCACCGAGATTCTTAATCAGCGAACCGGCCACCAGATCGGCACCGACCTCCGGTGGCTCCCGCTCCTCCACCAACTCTCCATAACAGTTATCTACGAAACACACGCAATCGGGCTGGCGGGCATGAATGCGCTCACAGAGGCGGCCGATCGTGTCGATCGAGAGCGATGGGCGCCAGCTATATCCGCAGCTGCGCTGAATCAACACCAGCCGGCGGGGTGTTTCTAGAGCCGCATCCAAGGCCGCCTCATCGACCGCTCCAGAGTCGAGCAGGGGAAGTTCGTCGTACTGCACGCCAAAGTCCCGCAGAGACCCCTGCCCCTCTCCCCTTAAACCAATCACTTCTTCAAGGGTGTCGTAGGGGCGACCAGTGATCGAAAGCATCCGCTCTCCAGGGCGCAACACCCCAAACAGAGCAGCCGCAATGGCATGGGTGCCACTCACAAATTGAAGTCTCACCGCCGCGGCTTCGGCACCAAGCACCCTGGCAAAGACACGATCGAGCACCTCTCGTCCCTGATCGCCATGGCCATAGCCGCTCACAGACGCGAAATGCTGCGTCCCAACGCGCTCAGCAGCGAAGGCATTCAGCACCTTTTCCAAGCGAACCGACACGCCTGCCGTGCGCTGCTCTGCCATGGGCTTGAGCTGATCTCGCGCTTGGCGAATGCGCGCTCTCGCCCACGCTTCAGCGGTCTTTAGCCCCATCACGTCATTCGCAGGATTTGAACCCATCGCTTCTTATTCGCACTTTTTGTGCTGAGTTCTTTTACATTCGCATCTTCCAACCGACTCAAAATTCGCCGACTTCTGGTCGTCTGAATCCCTAGATCCGGTGCAAGGAGACTCTTTTGGTCACATCCACCCAGGCTGACGCCAACACCAAACGCGAGCTGCGCATGCGCGCAGCCGTGATGGCGCCGCGTCAGACGCTCCCCTCACAACAACGCCGCCTCAAAGGTGGAACCACCAGCTTCATGGTGGTCATCCACGTGCTGGCAACAGTGGCCTTACTCCCACGCTTTTGGAGCTGGCAGGGTCTGGTTGCCTTCGGCGTTCTGTACTGGATGACCGTGCTTGGCGTGACCCTGGGCCTGCATCGGCTTGTGGCGCACCGCAGCTTTGAAGTGCCCGGTTGGCTGGAACGGGTTCTCGTGGTGATGGGCACCCTGGCCTGCCAGAGCGGACCGATCGATTGGGTGGCGTTGCATCGCCACCATCACCGCTTTTCCGATCAGCCCAATGATCATCACGATGCGGGGCGGGGCCTTTGGTGGAGCCACAGCGAATGGATGCTCCATGACATCCCGGCTTTAAAAGAGAAGCATCGCTATGCGGGCGATCTGCTGAGTGATCGTTTCTATGTCTGGCTTGACCGCTGGTTCCTCTTGCTCCAAATCCCCCTGGGGTTAGCTCTGTATTGGTATGGAGAGGCTGCAGGCGTGCACGGTGGTGGCGTCGGCCTCGTTCTCTGGGCCATCCCTTTGCGTCTTGCCGTTGTGTATCACGTGACTTGGCTTGTGAATTCCGCCACGCACGCGTTTGGCTACCGGAACTTCAACAGCCCTGATCTGTCACGCAACTGCTGGTGGGTGGCGGTGCTCTCCTTTGGAGAGGGCTGGCATAACAATCACCATGCCTATCCAGATAGCGCCCGCCATGGCTTGCGCTGGTTCGAATTCGACATCACCTGGATGCACATCCGACTGCTGCGCAAACTCGGACTCACCCGCAAAGTGCGACAAGCCCGCTACTCCGGCTGATCGTCGCGGGTTGACTGGCTGGGGAGACGGCGACGCAATTCCTCTAGGAATGCGGCTGGCGTCTTCCCGTTTTGACCATCCAGAGCGAGGTAGGTGGCGTGGAGATCGAGAAACTCCCCATCAAGCTCCTCGGCTGAGTAATCACGCAATCCCGCCATAACGGCGGCGAAGCGTTCACGGCGTTGGCTTTTTCCGACTGGATAGGCGCTCATCAACTGATCGCGACACTTACGCCATGACTGCCCTCTGCAGAGAGAATCTGCAAGCGCTGCACTTAAGGCGGCCGCCTCCACAGGATCAATGCGCCAATCAAAACCCGGTGGCAACGGGGCAAGGCCGACAAAGATCTCCAACAACTCCCCTGCTCCGAGCGGCGTGCCGTTGGCGCTGACAACAGGCACCGCGCTCACCTTGAGCACCTTGAGCAGATCGGGATGCACCTCAGCGAGATGCTCTTGGATCGGATCCAAGCCTGCGTTGAGGATCGCGTTGGCTTGCCCGAGGGCCAGGAACACCTCGGGACCGGGAGAGGCGAGCTTGCCGTTGCGCAGGTTCGAAATTTGGGAGTTGTGAACACGGCCGAGATCGAGAGCATCCGCGAGGGCGGGCAACACCTTGTGAGACCAGCCATTGCGCTCATGCCAGACATGGATCAAGTGCGCCATCGCCCGACGGCCCTCGTCGAGCCGATCCCGGTAACCCTTGGTCACATGATCAGAAACAACTTCCTCCTTTGTCACTTGATACGGATCCTTATTAGGTGTAGCTTATGGACATCAAGCGGATTAGGCATGGTTTCAAGCACGATCAGAACCCCTTCGCCGCCCAGTCGGCCGGCAGCTTCGCACCTGGCAGCGGCTCAAGCAAGGCTTCTTCATCGTCCACGCAAGGGCGAACCGGCAAACAGCCCTAAAAATCACCAGCATTCCGTCACGATTGGATTCATGATCGTGATCCACGCCCTCGCAGTTGTGGCCCTCCTGCCTGGCTTCTGGAGCTGGCCTGCGGTCACCAGCCTGCTGGTGCTGTACTGGGTCACAGCCTGCCTCGGCGTCACCCTTGGCTATCACCGCCTTTTAACGCACCGATCCTTCCGCCTACCCACTTGGCTAGAACGATTTTTTGCCACCTGCGGGGCCCTGAGCTGCCAACACGGCCCCATCGATTGGGTGGGGCTGCACCGGCATCACCACAAGTTTTCCGATACGGATGCAGATCATCACAACAGTCATCGCGGCTTCTGGTGGAGCCACATGGGTTGGATGTTTCACCCGATCGAAGCCATGCCTGCGGTGCCTCGTCTCACCGGCGATCTCGCAAGCGATCCCTATTACCGCTGGCTGAATGCCCACTTCCTCTGGCTCCAGCTCCCCCTTGGCTTGCTGTTGTTCTGGCTCGGCACCGCCACAGGTGCCGGCGGTTGGGCCTTGGTGTTGTGGGGCATTCCCTTGCGCTTGGTGGTCGTTTATCACGTCACCTGGCTGGTCAACTCCGCCACCCATTGCTGGGGCAACGTTGTCTTCGACAGCGGTGACGCATCACGCAACAACAAGTGGGTGGCGGCACTGACCTTCGGCGAGGGCTGGCACAACAATCACCACGCTTTCCCCCATTCCGCACGCCATGGCATGCAACCGGGTCAGATCGATCTCACTTGGGAACACATCCGCCTGATGCGCGCCTTAGGGCTCGCAACCAAGGTGCGCCTACCGGTCGCGTCGTAAACTTCGCAATCGCTTCTCATCGTCAACCTCTTCTAAATCGCCATGGCCAAGCGCGTACAAGTCGTACTCAATGAGGACATCCTCAGCCTGGGCCGTAATGGCGATCTGGTTGATGTGGCACCCGGATACGCCCGCAACTTCCTGCTTCCCTTCGGAAAAGCTGTTCCCGTCACCCCCGCGGTGATGAAGCAGGTGGAGCACCGCAGGGCCAAGGAGGCCGAGCGCCAAGCCACCCTCAAGCAGGATGCTGTGGCATTCCGCACCGCTCTCGACACGATCGGACGGTTCACCGTGAAGAAGCAAACCGGCGGAGACGACGTGCTGTTTGGCACCGTGACCAATGGCGATGTTGCCGAAGCGATCGAAGCAGCCACCAAGAAAGAAGTGGATCGCCGCGATATCACTGTTCCCGATATCCACCGCACAGGCTCCTACAAGGTGCAGGTGAAGCTGCACAGCGAAGTCACAGCAGAAATCAACCTCGAAGTCGTCAGTTATTGATTTCTGGCATCGCCGTCACGGCCAGCCAGAGTGTGGTCACTTAACGGCGCCAATTCACTGCCATGGTGAGTGTCTCCCAACCCGATCACAGCGCGAGTGAAGGTGGGGGACAGCGGGGCTATGGCAAGGGCCGTCCACGCGATGAGCCCAATTTCGAAGCCCTGCCCGATTCGCTTCCGCCCCAAAACCTGGAGGCTGAAGAAGCTGTTTTAGGGGGAATCCTGCTCGACCCCGATGCCATCGGCCGCGTCGCCGACGTGCTCCAACCTGAGGCGTTCTATCTAGGGGCGCACCGGGAGATCTTCCGCACCGCGGTGATGCTCCATAGCCAGGGCAAACCCACCGATCTCACGGCGATGACCGCCTGGCTGGCCGATACGGGATCGCTCGACAAGGTGGGCGGTAGCGGCCGCTTGGTGGAGCTGGTGGAGCGGGTGGCCTCCACGGCCTCGATCGAACAGGTAGCCCGGCTAGTGATGGATAAGTTCCTGCGCCGGCAGCTGATCCGTTCCGGCAATGAAGTGATTCAGCTGGGCTTTGACCAAAGCCTGCCGATGGAGCAGGTGCTGGATCAGGCCGAACAGAAGATTTTTGCGATCAGTCAAGAGAAGCCTTCTAAAGGACTGACTCCAACTGCAGAAATCCTCACCAGCACCTTCAACGAGATCGAAAGCCGATCCCTTGGCACCTCGGTGGCGGGCATTCCGGTGAACTTCTACGACCTGGATGCGATGACCCAAGGCCTCCAGCGCAGTGACCTGATCATCGTGGCCGGCCGCCCAGCGATGGGCAAAACCTCAATCGTGCTCAACCTGGCCAAAAACGTGGCGCAATTGCACAACCTTCCGGTGTGCATGTTCAGCTTGGAGATGAGCAAAGAACAGCTCACCTATCGGCTGCTCTCGATGGAGGTGGGCATCGAAGCGGGCCGCCTGCGCACCGGCCGGCTGCAACAGGAGGAATGGCCCTTGCTCGGCCAAGGCATCAACACCCTCGGGCAATTACCGATGTACATCGATGACAAGCCCAACTCAGGCGTGCTCGAGATGCGCTCGCTCTGCCGCCGGCTGATGGCCGAACAGGGAAAAGAACTGGGCCTGGTGGTGATTGATTACCTGCAGCTAATGGAGGGATCAAGCCCCGACAACCGGGTCCAAGAAATCTCGCGGATCACCAGGGGCCTTAAGGGCATGGCCCGCGAACTCAACGTGCCAGTGATCGCCCTCTCCCAGCTCAGCCGAGGGGTGGAATCGCGCACCAACAAACGCCCCATGCTCAGTGACCTGAGGGAATCAGGCTCGATTGAGCAAGACGCCGATCTGGTGCTGATGATCTACCGCGATGAGTACTACAACCCGGAAACTCCCGACCGAGGCATCACCGAAGTGATCGTGACCAAGCACCGCAACGGACCAGTGGGCACCGTAAAACTTCTGTTCGAGCCCCAGTTCACCCGCTTCCGTAACCTGGCCGCCTGAGCGAGGAGCCGGCTTAGGAACTAGACAATAAAAATATGAGCTTCGCCGCTACCCCCACAGAAAGTTTTGACCTGATCGTCGTCGGGGGTGGTCATGCCGGTTGCGAGGCTGCAATCACGGCTGCTCGATTGGGGCTCAATACCGCCTTGTTCACTCTCAATCTCGACCGAATTGCCTGGCAGCCCTGCAACCCGGCCGTTGGTGGCCCTGCCAAAAGCCAACTCGTCCATGAAGTGGATGCCCTCGGTGGCGTAATCGGCCGCCTCGCTGATGCCACCGCCATCCAAAAGAGGGTCTTGAATGCCAGCCGCGGCCCTGCGGTTTGGGCCTTACGCGCCCAGACCGACAAACGCCATTACTCACGGGAGATGCTGAAGCTGCTGCATCACACCCCCAACCTGGCCCTACGCGAAGCGATGGTGACGGGCCTCGAAGTAGATGGGGATCCAAAGCAAGCCGGCCAGGCCCGGATCAAAGGGATTCGTACTTACTTCGGCAGTGTGTACGGCGCCCAAGCCGTAGTGCTCACCGCTGGCACCTTCCTTGGCGGCCGCATCTGGGTGGGCCATCAATCGATGTCTGCGGGGCGCGCTGGCGAACAGGCTGCTGAAGGCTTAACCGACGCCTTGAAACAGCTGGGCTTCCACACCGATCGGCTCAAAACCGGCACCCCTGCTCGCGTTGATCGGCGCAGCATTGCGCTCGAGCAATTGGAAGCACAACCAAGTGATGCCGCCGATCGCTTCTTTTCGTTTGACCCAACGGCCTGGGCTAGCGGCGAACAGATGAGCTGCCACATCACCCGCACCACAGCAGCTACGCATCAATTGATCAAAGACAACCTGCATCTCACCGCGATTTACGGCGGCATCATCGACAGCAAAGGCCCGCGCTATTGCCCCTCGATCGAAGACAAGATCGTGCGCTTTGCAGACAAAGACTCGCACCAAATCTTCCTGGAGCCAGAAGGACGCGACACCCCAGAGATTTACGTGCAGGGCTTCTCTACGGGGTTGCCAGAAACAATCCAACTGGACCTGCTGCGCACCCTGCCGGGCTTGGAGCAATGCGTGATGCTTCGGCCGGCCTATTCCGTGGATTACGACTACCTTCCCGCCACCCAACTCAAACCCTCCCTGGAAACCAAGCGCGTACAGGGTTTGTTTAGTGCCGGGCAACTCAACGGCACCACTGGCTACGAAGAAGCCGCGGCCCAAGGCCTGGTGGCTGGCCTCAACGCCGCCCGACTGATCGGAGGCCAAGAGCCCGTGCATTTCCCGAGGGAAAACAGCTACATCGGCACGATGATCGACGATCTGGTGAGCCAAGACTTACGCGAGCCTTACCGGGTCTTGACCAGTCGCAGTGAGTACCGGCTGGTGTTGCGTGGGGATAACGCCGACAGGCGCCTCACCCCCCTGGGCCGTGAGCTTGGACTGATTGACGACCGGCGTTGGCAGCTGTTCAACGACAAGCTCCAGGCCATGGAAGACGAAAAGCAGCGCCTCGAAACGGTTCGCCTCAAGGTCAGCGACCCTGTCGCACCAGCCATTGAAAAAGAAAGCGGAGCTCCGATCCGAGGCTCGATCACGCTCGCGGATCTCTTGCGTCGCTCAGGCGTCCACTCCGCAGATCTCGTGCGCCATGGCCTGGCCGATGCGGAGCTTCCCCTCGCGGTAAGAGAGGGCGCCGAAATCGATATCAAATACAGCGGCTATCTTCAGCGCCAGCAACAACAGATTGACCAGGTCAAACGTCAGAGCCTGCGCAAACTCCCCGTCGATCTTGATTACGCAAGCATCGGCACCTTGTCGCGAGAAGCGCGCGAAAAGCTAGCTGCCATTCAGCCCACCACGTTGGGCCAGGCCACCCACATTCCTGGCGTGAGCCAAGCAGACCTCACGGCCCTCTTGCTTTGGCTGGAGCTGCAACAGCGCCGATCGAAAGCAAATCCAGACCTCGCCAGCACCGCCAACTCTCGATAGGTTTGCCTCAACCAAAGGTTTGCAGTGCCCTCTCGCCTCTCCACATCCACGGCGTACTGGAATCTGCGTGCAGAACAAGTCATGGACCAGGTGTTCCAGGCGGCGGAGCCTTCCCTGAAGGCCGTTGAAATTCAAGTGGAACCGTCCCCAGATCCCACCCGCAAATCAGTTGCGGATCCACCTCCAACAGCGCGTTCCAGTACACCTCCCTGGCAGCAGCTCACCCTGATTGGCGTGACACTCGGCGCCCTGCTCTGCAGTGCTTGGCTGGCGCGCAGCTGGCACCTCTCGGAACAAGCCCTCTATCGCGAGCGCAATCTCGCGCTCACCGAAAAGCTCAAAGCACGCGCTACTCCCAAACCCTCCCCTTCTCCACCTCCCAAACCAGCAGAACCTGAAGCGGTTGCCACACTTCCCAACCTCGAGCCGCTCACTCTTCCGCTCAGTGCCGCCATTGCCCCAGCCGCATCCAGCGGCTCCGAGGCCAGTCCAAATCCTGTAGCCCCAGCTCCCAAGAGCCAGCCTGCTCTGGTGGGAATTGTGCACGCTGAAGTCGGCGGATCGGCCATCTTCCAATTAGACAATCAATCTCTCTCTGCCACACCTGGAGAAAGCATCGGCAACAGTGGCTGGTCACTGCTGAGCATTTCAAGCACAGGTGCCGTCATTGAACGCAACGGTGAACGCCAATCTCTCTCGATCGGCGGTGCTTTCTAAGCAAAAAGGCCAAGAGATAGAGGCCTTGATCACAAACATTACGATCCTGATTGCAGTCAGATCGCCAGAAACAGGATCACCCTGCTAACACCACAATCAAAGGAAAAGAAATACGTGGAATGCTTAGAAGCGTTGCATCCTCACGAATGAGAGATACAACGTGTTCATTGTGCTTGTAGCCAGTGAATCGACAGACATTGGCCGTCATGCTGATCGCAAGTCTTGCCAGCTCCCATGCTGACGCCAAACCTTCACGACCAAGGGATACGCCCATTCTGACAAGCGTCTCCGACCTTGCTCTGCTGGGGCCAAAAGTCAGACCTCTCCCTCAACGCCTGTGGCCCATCAGACGTGGAGAGAGGATCACACTCGAATACCCGCTTCCCACGCTTGCCCAGGAAGTGAGTCCCTACGGTTGGCGATTTTCAGACCATAGAAACAAGTGGCGCTTGCATACAGGACATGATCTAATCGCACCCGCCGGAACAGGAGTTTTGGCTGCACTATCCGGAAAAGCATTAATCGTGCAACCTATTTCTGGATACGGACTAACTGTCTTGCTTGATCATGGCAATGGCTGGCAAACCCTTTACGGCCATTTACTCAGTGCTCGAATCAGACCTGGCCAAATCATCCAAACGGGAGAGCCAATAGGGAATGTAGGGAAAAGTGGCCATGCCAGTACCACTCATCTCCACTTCGAGCTGCGTCGCTTCAAAAATGGGCAGATGATGGCGATTGACCCCGCACCACTTCTTCATTAGACATCGCCGCAAATAGCACATGCCAACCGTGGATCACTGATGTGGATCCAGCGAAAATCTGAGCGACCATAAGCTTATATACCCAGAAGAGACAACCAATCCTTCTCTCATTGGATATTTATAAATTTAGATCAGTAAATCAAAGTGTAGAAACGTTGCCTTTCGCCCGACAAAGCTGGGGGATTCAACCTTTCCGCCAGGAACTTCATGAAGTTGAGTGAAATCAGCGCCGCAAAGACGCCTGATGATTGATTCATGAAACACGTCTCAATATTGGAGCTCGAGATTCCATTTAGATTTTTTGGAGCGTTAGTCGTGGGTTCTGCCCTGATGATCATGGCTCGTTCTTTTAAAGAAGCTGCTTTGCTTGGCGGAACCTTTCTCTGCGGACTTGGCGCCCTTGAATTGGCCCTTCGTTTTAGTGGTTACTGAACTCTGAGATTCGGAATCACCGAAGCAAGCCAACCCCAGCCCAGCAATCAGCCATACCCACCCTGAAATTGTGGTGACCAATCCATGCGGGCCAGGAAGGCAAGGCTGGTTAGGGTGCGCCAAATTTCCCTGAAACAACAGGATTTGCAAAGCAAAACGTTCAACATCAACCTCCAATCCGTCTCGGTGGGAGGGGTCCTCTGACATCACCTTCAGGGCAAGCGTTGTCTTCTGGGTTGCGGCCCTCTCCCACCTGCGTGTGGGAGGCACCTGCCGAAACGATTGTGGCCGGTGATGACCCAGGTGAATTGCCGGGCCCCTGGAGATTGATGCTTTTAGGAGACGGCAGTCCAACCCGTCACCTGCGCCTGCTCACAGGACATCCAGTGGCCGTGCAACTGATTGCCATGGCGGAAGAACCCGTGGGACAAGCTTCTCTCGGCTGCCCCCGCGAAGTGCAGGAACTCACCCCTCCCCTCCTCCGCCGTCAGGTTTGGTTGAGTTGTGGAGGGCAAACCTTGGCTTGGGCTGAAAGCTGGTGGAACCAGGACGAAGCCAACCAACACTTGCAAGACCGAAACCTGCCGATCTGGCTCAGCCTCACGCAGGGTCGTTCTGAGCTCTTCCGCGAGGTGGATGGTTTAGCGCTGGTACAAGAACCATGGCTTGAAAAACGGTTTGGCTGCTCTGGACCCTTTTGGAGTCGCCACTACCGTTTTTTCCGTCAAGGACGGGAGCTCACGGTGATTCGTGAAGTGTTCAGCCCTGCCTTGGAAGAATGGCTCGGAACGACCCCGCGCCAACCACTTCATCTTTCTAGATGAAGAAAGCCAGCGTTTTCGCCAAATTTGTGCTTGTCAACTTGCAGCAAATCAGGCGATCGGGATCATGACGCTAGTTGCGATGGTTTCATGACAACGACCCAGTGGCTAACCCTGTCCGACCTCGGACGCCGCTTTGGGCTTTCAGCCAGACATTGCGGCCACGCTCTCGACCATGAGGGATGGCGCGACCACAACGGACATCCAACCCAAGCAGCCATCACAGCCGGTGCCGCTCAGCGCCACAACAGATATCAGCACGGCACCTCAAACCGCTGGAACGTCGAGATCTGCGCCGCTGTGCTTTCCAAGCATGGCAACCACCCCATCCATCGCAGCGAACAGATTTCACAGTGGGTGACCTTGCTCGAAGCCATGGAAGAGGGATCGGCCTCTGTCTCGACGAGCCCAGATCAAATGGCTGAAGATCTGCCATTTGATCTGATCGAAGAGGTGAACCATCAACTCAGCCATCGAGGCTGTCGCTTTCAGGTCCAACGTTTCGAAGAATGCACCAGCCCCTAAATCAACCCTCTTAATCAACCCAACCTGAGGCCTTCGGCCTGCCGGCGTGCCCGCTCGAGTTGCTCCTTCAGCAGGTCTTCATCGGTATGGCTGAGGTTGGTGTGGATCAACCGGGCATGGGGCGCATGGCGACGTAGACGCTCAATCACACGATCGGGCGTGGCCTCTCTCACTAACAACGCCAAAGCAGCGCTGCCCACAGGAAGGGTTTCCGCGAGCTCTTTCAAAAAGTTGTCATTGATGCCCATGTCATTGAGCGATCCAGAGGCGGCACCAGCCCCCGCACCCACGGCGAGACCTAGCAACGGGTTGGCAAAAACCAAACCGATCAACAGACCCCAGAAGCTTCCTCCCATCGCTCCAGCCGCCGTCATGTTGATCGCCTGACGCAAGTGCACATGGCCGTCTTCTCCATGCTCAAGCACCACGGCATCCTCAAGAGCAATCAAATGCTCTTGTTGGATCGTGACCAGCTCGCGGCGCACCTCCTCCGCTTCTTGAGCTTTTGGAAAGCCCACAACCACCAAATTGCTCATACAGACAACGTCTTTTCAGAAGGTTAGAGAGCAAACGTCCCAGCGATCAGTCCCTTCGCCGGCTGGAACGAGGCAAGGGGCGCCTGGAGGAACCACGGGACAGAGGCTGGGGCGATGCCGCCGTTGATGGGGACGCCGTTGATGGGGGGGGTGCAGACCGGGACCAGCGCTCCACGCGGAAACTTTCGTCATCAGGCCAACTGTTGTCAGCCTCCCCATAGAAGGACTCAGGCTCAGGCAGCGGTGCAACATTCACCCGCCGTGAGATCGCATCAAGAGGTCGCTTACGGCTTGATGCAACAGACGATTCAGCCCGCAGGGGTGGTTGAACCGGATCCCTCCAGTCTTCTTCTTCGTCCATCAGCCAATCGATCTTGTCGCCGACCCAGCGACCCACGGTTTCGAGATCCATGCCAGGACGGGCTCCTCCACCAGGCCTTCGCCCAGGTCGCGTGCCAGCAACACCATCCACCAACTGGCGGCCGGTTTCAAGCCACTGATCCAATCGCCGATCACCAACATCTTGACTGCGCTGCCCCTGACTGCGCTGCCCCTGAATGCGCTGCCGAGGTTGAAAACGTCCATCCATCTCCTGACCTTAACGACGACGCTGCTGCAGCCAACGCTCCCTTTGCCAACCGATCAACGCAATCGACACCCCGCCAGCTTCTAGGACCCAAAGAAACAAATCCATCTCAATCCTGAGCGGGGGCAGGTACATAGCTGAGTAGACAACTCACATGCCAGTGACCGTCATGATGCCGATCACAGCACAACCTGCAAGCCGCTTGCCTGACCCGGCGCCGATAGGGAGTCCGCTGTTCACAGATCGGACAGATGGCAATCCAACGCGGGGGGCTTTGCTGAACCGGAAAACGATGGCGAATGCTCACCTTGAATCGAGTTTGAGACGCATTAATCGCCTCCATCTGGGCCCGAAAGCAAGGGCCATGACTCTCCCGTTGCCCCAAGACCAGGTCCACCCAGGCATGGATCATTTCGTGACAGAGGGTGCTCTCGGTGGCGGACCGTGGCAAGGGATCCAGCAAGGGTTTTGAGAGCACAATCTCCCGACCAAGAGGCGGTGCAACCGCCGGCCCGCGGCGATAAAAGCCCGCCGTCTTGCGCATCCGCCCATCACTCCAGCGCAAGGAGACCAGGGGGCCCGTGCCCCGCACCAGGCCGCCATCGAAATGTTCTCGATTAAGCCTGTGAAACAAAGGCAGCAGTGGCTCGAGGGGCATGGGGACTGAGAAAGAAGCCAAACAGCACGAAAGTCGGCTCAGTCTGCCTCGTTCCTGCATCCAGTCAGTCAGAATCTTCACTCATTCGGATGCACCCCGATGGAACTGGGCTTGGTTCGCGAGATCGGTAGCAAGGCTTTATTAGCCGGCGGTGGAGCGCTGCTGCTCTACTGGACGATCACGGCGGTGAAGCTGGTGCTGAGCGCCCGTGGCATCAATCCGCTGATCAAGCAGTTCTTCACGCAAGTGGCAGCGGGAAGAATCGATGCTGCTTACTTGCTCACCACCAAGAACTATCGCCAGCACGTGAACCGTCAACAGTTCATTCGCTATCTGGCGGGTTTGAAGCTCAATCGCTTCCGCAATCTCAAATCTGGTCGCCCCCGGCTGCAGGAAGGCAACATCATCCTGACCGTGAAGTTGATCGCAGACGACAAGGAAGAGATGCCCCTGGATTTCACATTTATCAAATCGGATGAGTCCTGGAAGATCGAGCGCATCGTCGCCGTGAACAGCTGAGCACGAAGCGTTGAGTGGGTCGCAGCCGGTTAGATCGTCCAGCAGCTCTCGATGGCGAGCAGAGGAATTGCGGCGCCTGCTCAACCGAGCGGCACACGCCTATTACGTCCTCGACGCTCCGGTCATGGAAGATCCGGTGTACGACCAGCTCTACAAGGAGCTTCAAGAGCTAGAGCACCAAGATTCAGCCTTGGTGAGTGCAGACAGCCCAACCCAGCGCGTGGGTGGGCGCCTATCGGAAGGCTTCAGCAGCGTGCGCCACAGGATTCCCCTGTTCAGCCTCGACAACGCGTTTAACCACGACGAGCTCCATGGCTGGTATGGCCGATTGCTCAAGGTGCTGGATCGCGCTCCCGCCGAAGGATCTCCCCAACCGGCCCTGGCCATGGTGGGAGAACTCAAAATCGACGGCAACGCCCTTGCCCTGAGTTATGAAAACGGCGTCCTGGTTCGGGCGGCAACGCGCGGAGACGGAGAACAGGGAGAAGAGATCACCGCCAACGTGCGCACCATCGGCTCCATTCCCTTGCGCTTGCACATCGAACCGGCACCAGCCTGGGTGGAAGTGCGTGGCGAGGCCTTCATCCCCGATGCCACCTTTCAGGCCATCAACAACGAACGCCTAAGCCGCGCCGAATCACTGTTTGCCAATCCCCGCAATGCCTGCGCTGGAACGTTGCGCCAACTGGATCCAACCGTGGTGGCCTCGAGACGGCTGGACTTTTTCGCCTACACACTGCAACTGCCGGACGATTGGCAAGGACGACGACCACTCACCCAATGGGATGCCCTGCAATGGCTGGGAGATGCGGGATTCAAGGTGAACCCCAATGCGGGTTTATTGCCAGACCTTCCATCGGTGGAGCAGTTCTTCGACACCTGGGACACAGAGCGCCGGCAGCTCAATTACGCCACTGACGGTGTGGTGGTGAAGCTCAATGATTTACGGCTGCAGGATGCAGCGGGATTCACCCAAAAAGCACCACGCTGGGCGATTGCGCTCAAGTACCCAGCAGAAGAAGCGCCCACCAAGATCCTCAGGATCAGCTGTCAGGTGGGACGCACCGGGGTGATCACCCCAGTGGCGGAATTCGAGCCTGTGCTCTTGGCCGGCACGAGCGTTAGCCGGGCCAGCCTTCACAACGCCGACAGGCTGGTGGAACTGGACCTCCACAACGGCGACACCATTGTGGTGCGCAAGGCAGGAGAGATCATCCCGGAAGTGGTGCGGGTGTTGCCGGAGCTACGGCCTGCGCTGGCCCAACCCGTGGAGCTCCCCAAGACCTGTCCAGCCTGCGGATCCAGCCTTGTGCGCGAAAGCAGCGAAGCCGCCACGCGCTGCATCAACAGCAGCTGCCCCGCGATCCTGCGGGGTGCCCTGCGCCACTGGGTCAGCAAGGGGGCCATGGATGTGGATGGTCTGGGCAGCAAGCTCATTGAGCAACTGGTGGATCGAGGCCTCGTCCAATCGATTGCAGACCTGTATCGCCTCGACATGGCCTTGCTTGGCAGCCTGGAGCGCATGGGCGCAAAAAGCGCCGAGAATTTAATTCAGGCGTTGGAAGCATCCCGCTCTCAAGGATGGGCCAAACAGCTCTATGGCCTCGGAATCCATCACGTTGGAGAGGTGAACGCCAAGGCGATTACCGCTGCTTTTTCCGATGCAGACAGCCTGAATCAAGCGGCTTGTCAAGCACCAGAGAGCATCACCGCCATCTTTGGCATCGGCCATGAAATTGCCCAAAGTTTGCAGCAGTGGTTTTCCAACCCAGCCAATCAACAGCTCCTCGATGCATTGCGCAGCCTCGGATTCAGCCTGTCTCTCAATGAGGAGGAACAAACGCGAGCCAACGCGACGGCCTCCAACCAGCAGCTCACGGGTTCCACCTTTGTACTGACCGGCACCTTGCCCACACTCACCCGCTCTCAGGCCAAAGAACAAATCGAGGCCTGCGGAGGGAAAGTATCAGGATCCGTGAGTAAAAAAACCAGCTATCTCGTGGCAGGCGACGAGGCGGGAAGCAAGCTCAGCAAAGCCCAGGCGCTGGGGGTCAGCATCCTTGATGAAACCGCCCTGCTGAACATGCTGAGAGAATCCTCTTAAAAATCCCAACCAGGCATGCCAAGCCTTTTTCAGAATCTTGTTGGGAGCCTCTCTGGTGAGTGGAGGCTGAACCTGGAGACGCAGGTCCCCAGGAACGACCTCTACAAAAGTCGCATTGCTTCTTCAAGACCAACCTTGGGTTTCTTTTTGCTGCTGATCTGTTCAGCGGTGATTGCAACGCTCGGATTGATCTCCAACAGCACCGCGGTGGTGATCGGCGCCATGATCGTTGCCCCGTTGATGGATCCAATCCTGAGCCTGGCCTTTGGCCTGGCGATTTCTGACGGGCGATTGGTGAAACGCTCCGCCATCACGGTAATCATTGGCGTTCTCACTGTGATTGGCACGGCAACGCTGTTTGGCTGGATCCTTGATGCCAGTGAGGTGAATCGAGAGATCTACAGCCGAACCGCACCCAACCTGATCGACCTCGGCATTGCAGTAGCTGCAGCCATCGCCGGATCATTCACATTGACCCGTGATCGGTTATCCAATTCGATTGCAGGGGTTGCCATAGCGGTGGCCCTGGTGCCACCGCTATGCGTGTGCGGGATCGGACTGAGCATGGGCTCAGAAGTCATTGCGGTGTTCGGTCGGGGAAGCGTTGCTGGACTCAGCAATCAGATCTCAGAAGGTTCTTTTTTACTCTTCCTGGCCAACCTAATTGGCATCACCGTGGCCAGCTTGATGGTGTTCTTGCTGCAGCGCTATGGCTCCATTCGCCGCAGCTGGCGCAACTTACTGGTTTGGTTAGGACTCCTTGGCCTGCTGTGCATTCCCCTAGCATCATCACTCCAAGACTTCAGCATTCGCCAAAACATTGACGCTCAATTTGCCACCTTTAAAGCGGGGCGAGTGAAGCAATTTGAAATGACCGAGAAGAATCCATATCTCTGGAAAAAAGTAAAACTGCTCTACAGCAATGTTCGCGTTGCTAAAAGCAATGCCACCATTGAGCTTGTCCTCAATGCCCAAGAAGGGCTGATCACACAAAAGGTCATCGACGAACTCCACCAGCGCATCATCACAAGAGCAAGGGAGGATTACGGCGTAGACGAAATCCGAGTTAATATTAGTGTTATTCCAAATCAAATCTTCAAATACAACTTCACCGAAGGCAAGAAATCATGAACTCACCCCAAGCCTTCCGCTGGATCAAAACAGAGTGTGGTAGAGCCAAGTATGTCGACTTAGCCTCTCGCAACGGCATGACAGCAAAGCTTCGTCTGGGATGGTTTGTGCTGATTGCTGCCGTGCGGGACCTTCAAGTTCCGAACCCAGACTGAAGCTCTCGCTCCCGCAGGCGGATCAACATCAAAAGAGTTAAAGTCATCAAAGAGATCATTTCTTTATCGACACCTGCCTTATCATTCCTAGGCAAAGAATCAAACCAGCAATTTTACACTTCAACCCATAATTCCCTGCTGAGAAGCAATTGATACGCGATTCAATCGTGTTTTAAGAAAAGTTGGTTTGTTCATCTGCCAGAGCGCGCTGCGCTGCGCGGCCAACCACCCAAACAACGGCGACTGTGGCCAAAACGCCTACCACTCTCAAGATCCAAGCCTGTGCTGAGGCTTCTCCAGCAAGCACCTCACCAAAACGAGCCGCATCACCGGCCAGCGCACCCAAGGCGCAAAACAAAATCGTGCCTGGGAGAATGCCAATTAAACCGATGCTGTAATCACGCAAGCTCACCTCACTTAGGCCATAAACCAAATTCAGCAACGAGAACGGAAACGCTGGAGATAGACGCGTCAACAGCACAAGCTTGAGCCCTTCTCGGCTGACGGCCCTCTCTACAGCTTGAAGCTTTGGATAGTGCGTCAAACGCTGGCTCGTCCAATTTCGCAACCAATATCGGCCGAGCAGGAACGCGGCCTCTGCGCCGAGACAGGCCCCCACAAACACAATCAGGCTGCCCCACCAGGTGCCATAAAGAGCTCCAGCCAACATCGAAGCCCATACCCCTGGAAGCAACAGCGTCACCCAAACCGCATAGAGCGGGATAAAGACCAGTCCACCCAAAGGAGAGCGCAGCCACAGCATCAATGGCTCAAACCAGGACATTCCCTCAATCATGTGTTCCACACCATCCGAGGCCACCAATCCATGCTGGTGGTTTTGGCGCCAACAGGGATCAAACCCACTTTTGCGCTAAAGATTGAACAACTGTTCAAGAGGGATGGAAGCAAACCGCCTTTGTGCCCCGATCAGGAGGAACAGGTACCCCATCGCTCTCCTGCTATGCACAGCCTTGCTCGGGGGCTGCGGCATGACCGATGGCCGAAGGTCGATCGTGTTGAAGGTGGCTCAAGCAAGCAATGAAAACGAACAACGCTCCCCCGATCGTTTTGAAGCAGAGCGGAAGATCAGCAAAGATTTTCAACAGCAATTAAAAGAAATGCAGCCTGGGATCAAGCTGCATCCTTCGATTTATCCCGAGGAGTCTCTCGAGAAGGAGTTGAAAGTTCAAACCAATAGCGGCCTAGGACCAGACCTCGTGATTGCAGATAGCAATCAAGCCTTGAACCTTTTGGCCTTGGGCCTAACCGAGCCGATCCAGCTGACGAAAGAGCGTCAGAACTTGATTAATCCTGCAGCCCTAGAGCGCGTTAAAACAGCCAGCGGATCTTTAGCGGGACAACCGATCTCGCAGTATCTCCAGCTGGCTTGCTTCGATAAACGCAAGCTCAAAAAAGCACCAACAACCCTCAAGGAGCTGTCCGAGGCCAGTGGCAAAGGCACGATTTTTGGAATGGTCACCAACCTCCAAGATCTTTACTGGAGCCTCGGCAGTTTCGGGGCTGGAGAAGCGTTAGCCACTTCGTTAGCAGGCAAGAAAGCCACTGTGGCGGCCCATGCACGACTCACTGAATGGATGCGTTGGCTCAAGGCCTCCAGCTATCAGCAAAATATTGTGTTTTTACCAAATCAAGCCGCCCTTCGAAAGGCGCTCATCCAAGGCGACATGCATTGGATCAGCTGTTGGAGTTCCCAGCTACCGCAACTCCGTGAAGAGCTCAAAGAGCATCTCGGCATCGCCCCGTTGCCCAATGGAGACTTTGGTCGTGCAACACCGATCACACGCTTGCAGGTCTGGGCACTTGGCAAAAATTCAAGCAAACGTCAACGGGCCGCAAGTCTGAACTTGCTGAATTTCATGGTGCAACCCTGGGCCCAAAAACCTATGCCCTCAAATACCGAACGGGCTATCCAGTCAATCCAGCCGCGGCACTGATCGTCAGCAAACAGTTACCTCAAGGGTTCAAGGCATTCACTGCAGATGAAAACAAACGGATAACCCGGGGAGACGCGATTGTCTCCGCAATCGACGCCCGACCGAGATTAGAGAAAGAGATTCAATCAACACTCAATCAGTTGATTTTCGATGGATTATCTCCTGAGAAAGCAGCCTCTGAACTTGAAACCCAGATCAAATCGAAGCGATGACTCTTTCCATGTCGTACCTCATCACGATCGGCCCCGGGGCCATTGCCAACGAACTCTTGAGCTGGCTCGCCTATCTCAACCGCGGCACCGTTCTTCTCCAACTGCTGTTGGTTGGCCTTGTGATGGTCGCGGAGAAACGCGGGGCCCTTCGACGGAGAGTGGAGCACAGGCTGCTTCCCGAACACATCCGAGTGCTGATCGGGCCCATTCTCCTCTTAATGAGTGCAGTCCTTTTCCTCCTGGTGGGCTTGCCATGGGGATTACTGCGCTATTTCGGACTTCTCTGGCTGGGCTGGATGCTATTTACACCCCTAAAGGCACTGCTTTTAAGGATCAACAAGAAATTTCCAGTTGACGAATTAGAAAGCACATTTTTAAGACCCGTCTACGTCATTGTCGCCACCATGTCTTTCATCAGACTGATGGGAAGCACAGAAAACTTGGCGCAAACTCCCGTCGCAAATTTATTTGGTGTTGAACTAACGCTGGGAAGAATTTACGTGGCAATCATTGCCATCTACGTCATCATGACGCTTTCCTCGAGGCCTGCAACGTTTCTGGCATGGCTTAGTGGGGTGCTGTTTGGAGTCCGCCCCAGAAACAGACGGGGATTAGAGCTCCTGTTCCGCTACAGCGTGATCATCATTGGCATCATCGGAGTGGCTTACTTCATCGGCATCGACGGCACAGCATTCATTGCCATCGCCGGTGGACTGTCGGTTGGAATCGGCTTTGGAGTGAAAGAAATCATCTCCAATTTCATCAGCAGCATCTGGCTGCTGTTTGAAGGGTCAGTACGCCCCGGAGAAATTTTGATGATCAACGGCGACCCCTGCACGGTGCGCAAACTGGGGCTGAGGGCCACTCAACTAAGGCGTGGACGCGATGGAGCTGAACTATTAATCCCGAATCAGAACTTCTTCACGCAAGAGGCCACATCCTTCACCGCAACAGAAACATCCAGACGTGACAGCGTAGTGGTTGGTGCCGCCTATGAGCACGATCCAGATATCATCGTTGAGCTATTAAAAACAATTGCGAAAGAGCACAAAAAAGTTTTAGAATACCCACCAGTTAATGCATTTGTAATCGACTTTGCAGAGTCTTCGATTAATTACAAGGTTCTCTTTTGGGTTTCCAACCCCCTCGATGCATTTGAAGTTGGCAGTGATATACGCCGAACAATCTGGAAGCAATTTGAACAGAAAGAAATCACCATTCCTTTCCCACAACGTCAGGTCTACCCAATGGAGTGGCCACCAAGCCTTCAACAAAGCCTGCACTCAGCTGGAAGCGGAGGTGTAATGCCGCAAGGCATACAACCAGAATTGACGGGCAGCGACGAAGAACCCCACAGCAAGGCCTAATCCCAGCCACAGCATGGATGCACTTGCTCGGCCCAGCACAACTTCAGCCGGAACTGTTGTCAGAAAGGCCACCGGAATCACCAAGGTAAACAACAAACGCAAAGGAGCTGGATAGGCCGCTACCGGATAGCGGCCTGACGCCAACACAGCTCGCAAAACCTCCGTTGCATTCCAGGTTTTCACAAACCAAATACTGGTCGCTGCAATCAGAAACCAAAGCGAATACAGAATCAGTCCACCAGCCAAGAGCATCAACAACACCAGTGCAATGCCTCCCGCCGACAAGGAAGCACCAGCCTGATGTCCGCCCCAAATCACCAAGAACAACCCCAGAACAATCTCCGGCAACCCGGCTGGCGAGATGGTCCGCAGTGACAACCAGAACTGACTATCAATCGGCTTTAGCAGCACAAAATCCAGCGTGCCTTCGCGTACATGGGTCACGATCGACGAGAGGTTGGGGCGTAACCAGGTGCTGGCCATCCCATCGAGAACCGTATAAAAACCCTGAACAATTAAGGCTTCGTGCCAGCTCCACCCACCCAAAGCCCGTCCTGGTCCAAAAAAAAGAGACAGCATGAACAGGCTGCCAAGCAAACTCAAGCCAACGGCAACGAGCTCAATCACAATGTTGAGTTGATACTCCAACTGCGAAGCCACTGCCGTTCCCCAAAATCGCCGCAGACTTTTGAAATAACGCCCCATTCAGGCCCCCATCGCGCTGTAACGCCGAACCCCAGCGCGCCAAAGCAGCAGGACCAGCGGCAAAAGCAACACAATCCAAGCCAATTGAATCGCAAATCCAGCCAACAAGTCCACAGGCTGTTCCGCTAAGACACGCGCCGGAAAGTCAATCAGATAGGGGAACGGCGTCCACTGGGCCAACCTGCGAACCAGGGGTGGAAAAGCGGTAAGAGGAGCCAGCAGCCCAGACAAGAACAGAAAAGGGATGAACAACAAGCGCTCAAGAGCACTGGCCTTCTCACTCCAAAAGCAAAGAGAAGCAATCAGGCTTTGCATCAGAAAAGCAATCGAGAAGGCCATCCATGTGGCCAACCAAGCCAGCACAAAGTGACCCAAGGATGGCAACCAAACGGCCTTGGGCTGTATCAAGAAGAAAATCGCGGTGATGGCCGCAGCAAAAGGCAAACGCGTGAGCTGCTCGCCAAGATGACTCGCCACATAACGCCAGAGCGGATGGAGTGGCTGAAGAAGATAAGGAGACAATCTCCCAGAGAGAGCATCCTCTTCAAAGGCATAAATCATCCAAACCACTGAAAACTGGCGCACTAAAAAGGCGCTCAAGAAATAACGATCAAGGCCCACTCCATCCATCCCCAACGCTCCACGAGCATCGCTGCCATTCCAAAGGCTGAGCATGATGAAAGGAAGAACACCGGAAAGAGCCCAAAGAGCAATTTCGGCGCGATATTCCAACATATGGGCGTATTCCGTGCCTAACAAAACCCGAATAATCTTGCGATTGAGTCCAAAAATCCGCATTACAAGCTTCCCTGGCGAAACAAATCACCAATCAGCTGGTCGATCGGGGGATCATTCACCTCAAGATCACGGACCTCAAAGCGTTCCAACAACTGAGCCACCACAGCCGTGAGCTCATGGGGCTGCACACGCAAGTTCACTTCGCAGTCGCAGCAACGATCGAGCCGGCCAAGACCAGCAAACGCCTCAGCCCCAACGGGTGAAGCAAGTTCCAAACGAACATGACGCTCGGGTGCGAGCCGAGCCGCCAAGCGATCAAGCGGGCCGTCATGGAACAAATGCCCCTGATGAATCAACAACACACGCGGACAAAGGGCCGTGATATCGGCCATGTAATGGCTCGTGAGCAGCACAGTGGCACCGGTTTTTTGGTTGTAATCAGCCAAAAACTGCCGCACTCTCGACTGCGCATTCACATCCAGACCAAGGGTGGGCTCATCAAGAAACAAAACATCCGGCTGGTGAAGCAAGGCAGCGAGAAGCTCAGCTTTCATGCGCTGGCCCAACGACAGCTTGCGAACGGGACGCGTGAGCTCCTCTCCCAACTCCAATAAATCCGACAGCTCGGAAATGCGGCGCTTGGCATCCCGATCACTAATGCCATAAACAGCAGCATTCACCCTCAAGGAATCCATCGGCGGCAGATCCCACAACAACTGCTGCTTCTGGCCCATCACCAGAGTGATCCGACGCAGAAAATCAGGATGACGCTTTTGCGGCTGATGACCTGCAACGACCACCTGACCAGCACTGGGGTAGATCAACCCACACAACATTTTCAAAGTGGTGGTTTTCCCGGCGCCATTGGCACCAAGAAATCCCACCATCTCTCCCGCAGCAATGCTGAAACAGACGTCGCTCACGGCTTGAACGTCACGGTGACGCCGGCGCATGAAGTGCTGCAAGGTTCCACCCAAACCCGGTTGCTTATCAGCAACTCGGTAAGTCTTGCTGAGGCCCTGAACCTCGATCACAACAGAACCATCAGTCACTCGCAGATATAGCGAACGCTATGGCATACCAAATCAATGAAATTTGAGAAGCCTCAACATTCGGCCTGATCGAATTCAAAACAGAAGGCAGACTGCAAGAGACAGGTCTACACAATGAGGCAATGAAGGAACGAATCGTTCAGGACTTGGACGTAATCCACTCCAACACTGGGGTGATGGTTGGCACTCTCGTTCTCCTGCTGCTTTGGCTTGTCCTTGGCCTCATAGAGCGGAGAGGACAACATCTTGGAGGCCTGATCGCCAAAGCGATCCGACAGCCATTGCTGTTAGGTCTCAGCGCTTCTCTGTATTTGGGCTGGCTAGGACGTCTCATCGCCAACAACGTTGCATGGCTGGACGGCAGCAACGCTTTAAAACTCTCCGCCACCATCACGATCCTCGCCGTCATGTGGGCGTTGCACCGATTGGGCCATGCCGTCATGGAAACCAGGCGGTTTGAGCGATGGCTCCATATGGACGACCCGAAAGATCGGGCAATGGCCATCAGCTTTATCGGGCGGATCTTCACGATCTTGATTCTCGTGATTGGTGCTGGTGCGTTGATGATCGCTTACGGCGTTCCTGCCACAGCCCTCGCGGCCTTGGGCGGCGGTGCAGGAGTCGGCCTGGCCTTCGGAACTCAAAACATCTCCCAAAACTTCTTTTCCGGCTTCATGTTGTTCTTTAACCGCCCCTTTAAGGAAGGCGACTGGATCAGCACGGACGGCCTGGAAGGAACGGTTGAACATATCGGCTGGTATCACACACGTCTACGGACATTTGAGCGACGACCGATGTATATCCCCAACGCAGTATTCGCCACAAACAGCATCGTCAATCCTGGGCAAATGTATAACCGCAGGATCCTGGCAAATATTGGCTTGCGCTATGAAGACATCCCTGCAATGGATACCATCACCAAACAAGTACGCGCACTTCTAAAAAACCACAACGCCATTGACAATGATCAAATCATCTTGGTTCACTTCAACGCATGGGAAAGCTCATCACTCAATCTTCAAGTTTACTGTTTTACTAAAACCACCGTTTGGCAGGACTACTTAGACATCCAGCAGGAGATTTTTCTGGAAATTGCAAACATCGTGAAGGCAAACAATGCCGACTTTGCTTTCGACTGCACCACCCTTTATCCAGCACCCAACCTGAAACCAGAGCAGTTATTCCCCGCATCCTGACGACCACAAATCAATCCAGATCCGCCAACCGTGTGCGTGCCAGGGCAGCCTGAGCCTCCGCTTCAGCAAGCTTTGCCTTGCATTCAGCCACCACCTCTGGCGGAGCCTTATCGGCGAAGTTTGGATTGCTGAGGCGTCCGGCTAGTCCCTTGATCTCCTTCTCCGCTTTGGCAATATCTTTTTCAAGACGGCCCTGAAGCGCTTCCAGATCAACAAGGCCTTCGATGGGCAGCAACACTTGCAACTCACCGCTCACACCAGCGAGTGCTTTCGCCACCGGCGCAGCATCGGCCTGAGCAGGCGTCATCACAGCAACCGAATCGGCGCGGGTCAAAGCCGTGATTTCAGCCGTCCCTTGTTCCAGCACCGCCATCAGCTCTGGGCGGCCCGTCACAAAACGCACGGGCACGGATTGCGATGGCTTCAAGCCGGCAACCGCTCGCAAGTTGCGCACCACACGGATCGCAGCAATCAGTTCAGCGAAGGAGGCCTCAAGCCCATCATCCAGCGCGGCTTGATCTAAGACAGGCCAGGGCTGAAGCGCCAGGAAAGTGGTCTCTGGTTCACCGGTGACGCTGTGCCAAAGCTCCTCCGTGAGGTGAGGCATCAACGGATGCAACATTAAATGCATTTGGCTGATCACCTTGGCCAGCACCTGCTGAGCGGTGAGCTGATCCGCCAATGCTTCCGCCGCAGGACTGTCGCCGGGATTGAGCCTGCGCTTGCTCAACTCCAAGTACCAGTCGCAAACATCATTCCAAGCAAACTCATACAAGCCTTTAGAGGCTTCACCAAGGGCATAACTGCTGTATCGCGCTACCGTTTCCTGATTCACGCGCGCCAACCGCGACAGAATCCAACGGTCGGCGAGCTGCAACGCAGACGGATCAGGTTCACCAAGCTGCGCGGGTGTGGCCCCACCCAGATTCATCAGGGCAAACCGGGTGGCATTCCAGAGTTTGTTGGCGAAGTTGCGCGACGCCTCCACCGTGGCAGACGTGTCCTTCTTGCGGTCGTAATCCAGGCGGATGTCCTGACCAGCCCCCGCCACTTCCCGCACCAAGGCGAAGCGCAAGGCATCGGTGCCGTAGCGCTCAATCAAGAGCAGTGGGTCGATGCCGTTGCCGGCACTTTTGCTCATCTTGCGGTTCTGCTCGTCCCGCACCAGCCCATGGATATAAACGTCCTTAAACGGCATCTCACCCGTGAAGGCGCCCGCCATCATCGTCATCCGGGCCACCCAGAAAAAGATGATGTCGAAACCCGTGATCAACGTGCTGGTGGGATACCAGCGCTGAAAATCAGCGGCATTCGCATCGGGCCACCCCAAGGTTGAGAACGGCCAAAGACCACTGGAAAACCAGGTGTCGAGCACATCCTCGTCCTGCTCAATCTGTGCACTAGCACCAAACTTTTCTTGGGCTTGGGCCAGCGCATCCGCCTCGTTCCGCGCCACGACATAAGGAGTGGTGTCGGTGTATCGGCCGCCGGTCTCACTAATCACAAACCAGGCGGGGATGCGATGGCCCCACCACAGCTGACGGCTAATGCACCAATCGCGAATATCCGTGAGCCAGTCGCGATAGACCTTCTCCCAGCGCTCAGGGATGAAGCGAGGATCCTGTTTCGCAAGGGCCTCACGACAGCGCGCCGCAAGGGGCTCCGTGTTCACAAACCACTGGGTAGAGAGCAGAGGCTCCACAGGCACCTTGCCCCGATCGGAGTGGGGAACCGTATGCCGATAGTCCTCCACCTTGACCAACAAACCCTCCTGATCCAGGGCTGCCACCACAGCCTTGCGCGCCTCAAAGCGATCCATCCCTTCGAAGCGACCCGCCTCGGCATTCATCGTGCCGTTCTTGCGCATCACCGTGATCTGAGCCAGTCCGTGACGCTGCCCGATCGCAAAGTCATTGGGGTCATGAGCTGGTGTGACCTTGACGCAGCCAGTCCCAAACTCCTTCTCCACGTGATCGTCGGCAACGATCGGGATCTGACGGCCGGTAAAAGGCAGATCAAGGGTTTGACCAACCAAATGGGCATAGCGCTCATCGCTGGGGTTCACCGCCACCGCCGTATCACCGAGCATGGTTTCTGGCCGGGTGGTGGCCACTTCGAGATGTCCCTCACCACTGCTGAGCGGATAGCGGAAATGCCAGAGATGGCCATCCACCTCCTTCATCTCAACCTCCAGATCACTCACCGCGGAGCCCGAAGCGGGGCACCAATTCACCAGATACTCGCCTCGGTAAATCAGGCCCTGCTCATGCAACCGAACAAAGGCCTCTTTCACCGCCTCGCTCAGGCCTTCATCCAACGTGAAGCGTTGTCGCTTCCAGTCGACGGAATACCCCAGCCTGCGCAACTGATCAACGATGCGCCCGCCACTATCCGCTTTCCACGTCCAAGCCCGCTCCAAAAAGGCCTCACGCCCAAGGTCATGGCGCGTTTTGCCCTCCTCCTTCAGCTGCTTCTCAAGAATGGTCTGGACGGCGATCGAAGCGTGATCCGTGCCAGGCAGGCAAAGCACATTTTTGCCGGCCAACCGTTGATAGCGGACGATCGTATCGATCAGAGCGGTGTTGAAGGCATGCCCCATGTGCAGGCTGCCGGTGACATTGGGCGGAGGGATCACCACCGCAAACGGTTCGCCCTCAGCCGCAGGATCGGGATGAAAGGCCCCCTCGTCCTCCCAGGCCTTCTGCCATCTGGCTTCCGTACCAACCGGGTCATAGGTCTTCGCCAGATCCGACACGGGTAGAGCCCATACACGCCATTCATGGTCGCAAAAGACGTTTTCAGGCGGCTTGACAGCGATGATCAAACGGCGTCAATGCCGAGAATCCATGGACTCCACTTTTAACGATCTCAGCGCTGCAATCGAGCAGATGCTCGAAGCTGTGGCCCAAAATGACGATCTGAAAAGGGGCCTGCGGATGGCCACCACCGCTAGTGCCGTGAGCGAAGTGGCCGCCCAGGCAGGGGTTGAGATCGACCCTGCGGCACTGGTGAAGCATTACGCCCAACGCTTGCTCGATGCACCCGATGCAACCGCGATCCACAACTTCGATCTCTGCAGCTGGGATGCCGGTGAGTTGCTGTGGACAATGAAAAACTGGCATTCGTGAAGAATTAAATCAGCCGTCAGCGCAAACTAAACATTTTTTAGTTAGACACCTCGACCCAAACAACTCGCCTGCAGGACACTCACAGTGTCCTCAAGCACGTCTAAAGAAACATTTTCAACTGATCGCGGATCCGACAAAGCGAACGGATTATCGATATCAGCAATCAGACGTAAAACGAGTAAAACAAGAAAAGCAATGATCGCGATGAAAAACACTGAATCAAAGAGACTTTCAGACTTTGCAAAGACCAATCCGCACAGCATCAGCGCTGTCCCGAAATAAGCCATCCAGTAGGCAAGAGGTACAAAACTGGTACCTCGAATCACCTTGACACGCTTCACAAGCCCCAAGATTTGGTCCATACCAAGCATTAAGCGCCCACGAAGACTTGACACGTCCCCCTTAAACAAACTCGCCGCATGCACAACACATTGATGCAACTTATGATAATCACTCATTAAATCGAGATAACTACTTCCATCCCTCAGCCAACATACAAGACTAGAGCCAAAGCAAGCAATTTCCATAGCATGCTCTTCCACTTGAGCACCAGGCTGATACACAGGAATTGCCAAGACCTCCAAACTCAGAGACTCCAGACTTGCAGCCAAGCCAGACGGTATTTTTTCAGCCTCCTTAAAGTCTGCCAAAACTCCAGTAAGCAAAAAACCCAAAAGAAAAACTGTTGACGCAACCGTTGCCGAAAACAATTGACTAACTCCAATCAGCTCAAAGCCCAATTCATGAATTACTACTTTTAAGCAACACAACATCACCACTTGAAGAGCAATATCTAGAACTGCCCTAATCCGCCTCTTCCTCTCAAATTGATGACCTGCACGATACTTTAACTTCGAAGCAGCCTTGGACAGCAAAACGCGTCTCATCTCAAAGCATCAATGACAATCAAAAACATCAAGATTAGATGGTTAATAGTGATTCTACCAAAAAGCCTTTCAAGCAGCCTATCCTCTAAATGGAGAGTGAATCAATGCATTCCTCATATGCTAGGCGTTGCATAAAACCCTGATACGAACCAGCATTGATCCAGCCCGTGGCAATCGTTTTACTGAGATCCGGATTCACCCTGCCCCGATGAATATGCGATGGACCCGCAGGGAAAATCACTAACTTCCCGCGCTCGGCAGGTTCGTGATGGTTCTGCCAATGGAATTCCGTGCCTGCTTCTTCCACCGTGTCGCAATAAAGAATCCAAGCCAGCACGCGATGCACGGGCTCAGTCGCTTCATCGCTGATCGTCCAATCGCAATGCCACTGCTTAAAACCTTCTCCAGGCGCATACCGCTGCAAGTTGAAGATCGGCATGACAAACAACTCTTGATCAGGGCAAACCGAACGGAACAGAGGTCTTTCTTGCAGATAGCGCTCTAAACCAGCAGCAACGCCGCGCAAGATCACCTCCGACAATCCGACGGCGTCTGGATCACTGCGATCAATCGCAACCAAGCTGATATCCGTTGACACCTTGGCCGGTTCCTCATCAGCACCTCCAGGTCCAAAGGCCACCCCAGCCCGCTGCAGATCCCTGCGGCGATCAAAAAAGGCCATGGCACCATCCGCCACCGCTTCAAAACCGGCGTTGCGATACCGAGCGATCAAGTCAGTAGTCATCAGGCTTCAAGACGTTTCCAAGGAATCGCAACAACGCCATCGAGGGCTTGCCACTGACTGCGATCGGCACTCACAAGCTCCAACAAATCAACCCGCTTCAAGGCACGGGTCAAGCACTCCGGAGCCAAAACCGCAGGGTCCTGCGGGGCCTGAGACAGCAACAGCACTTGAGAATCAGCTGGATCCGCCAAGACATGCAACTCAAGATCGCCCAGCTCTCGCTCAAAAAACGTGCGGCGCATCCGCGTGGTGATCCGTTCGCCTAGCGCCTGAGCGAAATGCTCAAAACTGTCTGCATCACCAGAAAGTCCGCAATTCAAGGCAAGCCAGATCATCAATTTGGCCCAACTGTCCACAGTCCACAGCGGTTGAAAACTGAGACGGTGCTGTCGAATCAGCTCCAAAAGAGCGAAGTCCACAAGGGTTCCCTGCAGTTGATCAGGATCCGGAAGGCTCATACCGAACATCTGCTGCAAGACATCTTCCCCCCTGGAGGTCAAACTAGGAACGCCAACGACCGGCTCGGACCATGACCCTGGATCTCAACGATCCCGAACTCGAATTCTCGGATCTGGTGTACGCCTATCAGAGCTGGGTGATGGCCGTCATCAATGACGAGAAGCTCGAAGGCGATGACCAGCTCCTGACAGACGAGATCGCCGAAGACGCCCTCAACGCCATGAGATTCCTCCCAGGCGAAGTAACGAGCGCGATCGAAACGTCCCTTGCCCGTGTCTACGACGTGGATGCCGACGAACTAGCGGACTTGCTGTTCCCCGAAGACTGATTCCAACAGCGAGACTGGACGCTCTCTGACGCCTGCTCCATGGGCTGGACCCTGAAGGACATCCCAGACCAAACTGGACGCGTGGCCCTCGTCACCGGGGCCAACAGCGGCCTGGGCTTAGAAACCACGCGTGCGCTTTTACAAAAAGGTGCCACCGTGCTCATGGCATGCCGCAGCCAACGCAAAAGCGAAGCGGCACGCCGTGACTTGCTGGATCTCGGCAGAACGGGCGTTGACCTGTTGGATCTTGATTTATCCGATCTCAACAGTGTTGAACGTTGCGCCAACGTTGTCCAAGAGCGATACGGACGCCTGGACCTGTTGATCAACAACGCGGGCCTGATGGCACCCCCACGACGGTTGAGCGTCCAAGGCTTCGAGATGCAGTTTGCTGTGAACCATCTTGGGCACATGGCTCTCACCCAAAGGCTTCTTCCCCTGATGGAAGGCCGCTCTGATGCGCGTGTGGTCACGGTGACCTCTGGCGCTCAATATTTCGGCAAAATGCAGTGGTCAGATCTGCAAGGTGAGCAGCGCTACGACCGATGGAGTGCCTACGGCCAAAGCAAATTGGCCAATGTGATGTTTGCGCTCGAGCTCAACCAGCGGCTTCAGCAGCAAAACAGCACCGTGATCTCTCTCGCCGCCCATCCAGGCCTGGCCCGTACCAATCTTCAACCAGTCTCCATTGCCGCGACCGGTGCCTGGCAAGAGTCCTTGGCCTACCGGCTCATGGATCCCTTATTCCAAAGTGCCGCGATGGGCGCACTGCCCCAATTGCATGCAGCAACAGCAAGCAGCGCTAAGGGTGGAGAGCATTTCGGACCAGGTGGGTTTGCCTCCATGCGTGGAATGCCAACACGTCAGCCTGTGGCCCGTACGGCCAGAGACCCCCAACAACGCGAGCGTCTTTGGACGACCAGCGAAGACATGATTCAATCCACAATGAGCAAGGTCTGAATCACCATGAAGACCCAGCCGTCCGCAAGCCGAAATCGACAACAAAGCCTGCTCGAAGCCTTGCGTCACTGTGGTGACGAAATGAGCGGGCAACAGCTTCATCGGCTCTTAGAGAGCGGGACCAGTTCCATGGGACTCGCCACGGTGTACAGGAACCTCAGGCAACTACAGCAGCAGGGTCTCGTGCGCTGCCGCCATCTACCGACTGGAGAGGCCCTCTATGCCCCGGTTGAACAGGACCGCCATCACCTCACGTGTGTGGACTGTGGAAGCACGAAGGCTTTGGATCACTGCCCAATTCACGGAGTCTCCATCACACCCGAAGAACAGTCTGGCTTCAAGATGTTGTTCCACACCTTGGAATTCTTCGGCATTTGCTCTGAGTGCCAACACAATCAGCCTTAATCAGCCTGCACACACGGATCAACTTCCACTGCAGCGGTTGACGGCAAAGGCCCGTTTCTGAGCAAAACTACCTTTGGCTTCCTGAATGACTTCATCCACACAATGGTCAAAATATCGAGCCTGATTTGCAATCGGAGCGATTTGGATCGAGAAATAAATCACAGAGAATGTAGCCAGCACTGGATATAGATGGGCATTAATCAGATCGCGTGCTTTTGACATGAGCTGCTCCCCAAGGATCAAGCTTGATCATGACCAATCCCGCAGCCAGAAGAAACAATCCAACAAGAAATCGTTTCATCGCTTACGGAACAAAAACAAATGGCATCTGAGCGAATCCATGTCCGCGAATTGCATTTCACTAAATCACCTATCGCCACAAAATCACTGCCTAAACAAAAGAAATCAGCGTAAGCAAAACCAAGGCACAAACCATAAAAAACCCCGCATGACACGGGGGAAAGACAAATTACAGCAACCCATTTAAGACCAAAGAGATCTCACCATTTCACTTGAATCTTCCCACCATTAGGACCATTGAATGAGACGCCACCTTCTGGTTTCTGAGGTTCATAGCGAGGCCCCCAGTTAATTGGCCTACGTCCTTGCCACCAGTCTCCATTGCGCTTACAAACACCACGACCTTCGTAGTGATAGCCGATTGCACAAACTTGATGGTCCCTCCTGTTTTTGGGTTTGCAATATCCAGAGCCGTATCCCGCTCCCGTCTGAACCCAGTGCCGATTAGGGCCACAATTTTGCGCCGCACTCACAGGCAGGCCAGCAAAAGAAAAAGATTGCAATGCGGCAAAGCATGCAATTGCCACATGTTCAACTTTTAGCATCAATTTGCACCCTAAAGCTCAATCATGGCTCCTGACTGCCTGGATGTCAGCCAATCTTTGCAATTTTTACCTATCGAGCGAGCGAGCAAAGCGCAAGTCAAAAGAAATCAGAGTGAAGAAGAAATGCTGTACATGCAAGCGATGCACACAGAGCCACGTGGCAGTGGTCAACGACAAACCATTTTTTGAAAAGACTGTATCGACAGCTCAGCGCAAACGCGTGTTCGGGCGATGGGGGGATTTCACTGTCACGCCACACGCGATCAACTAGCGATTATTTGTGGGTTCTGAATTGAATTCAAATGTCCACTGAAATTCGTAATTGGGACGTTGTTGCCAAAGCCATGGAGGCATCAGGTGCAACATCGAGCCAAATGTATCAACGCGCCAAAGCATTAGCCCAAGGCAAACTTGACCCAATGCCAACCAGTTTTCCTGAGGCTCCTTACAGCATTTCAGCGATTGCTGGTTAATCACAACACACCACTGACGTCGTCCTTCAACGTGTCCTGCCGCCTTCACTGCAGGCAGGACACACTTCATTCACATCTGATCAAGCTCAGCGCAACTTTTATGTCCATTCAGCAACCCTATAAACGCTACGCCATTCGATATCGAGATTCATTCGGATCGACTCATGAAGACAATGTCTATGCCTCAGATGCAATGGAGGCACAACATTTAGCAATGGAGTTCAACGAAGAACTCATGCAAAGGCCCCACAGCATTACAGCTGTCCTTCAAACACCTGACTAACGCAACTCAATACATGAGTGAAGGAAGTCCATAAAGGAGGTCTAAGAGCATGGCGCACGCTCAAAGCAAAAACAGACCGTTCAATACTCACGCCAAGACGAAATAGTCAGGTCCTCAAACCGAACCTTCCGATACGGCTGCCCCCCTTCCAGGCGTAGGGGAGCAGATCTAGACCGACCTGGTCCCACTTGGAGACATCGATGACCACAACAATCCTCCGTACCCCAATGGGCCTCGTCACCAAAGATGGCGAAGGTCACGACAATGTGTATGCCAAAGAGCCACCAATGGACTATGCGGCCGCCGATGCTGGTTGGGGCTTCCATGAGCGTGCAGAAAAGCTCAATGGACGCTTGGCAATGCTTGGCTTCGTTGCTGCCGTCGTCACAGAAATGATCACGGGCGAGAACTTATTGCATGCGATCGGCCTTTAACAAGGTTCACAAAGATCAATTCATTGGATGAAAACTATGAAACTATTATCCGCCCTTGCCGCTATTACTCTGATGGCTACTCCAGCACAGGCAACGATGGGAGCAAAACCAAATCTCCTCATGGAAAAACTTTATTACGCCGAGGGGCGACAACACCCTGACCACCCACTGCATGGATCTTTTTCTGGACTATGTTGCGGCACAGACAACTAAAGTATTCAATAACCTAAAAGCCAAAACCAAAGGGGTGCTGAACATTCAGGCTAAGCAAATCAATAAGATAAATCCGAGCAGCTTGACAATCATCCAGGACACGCTGCTCGCCTTGATGGATGGAGCTCTTATCTAGTTTTACTGCACACATTTAGACAAATACTTCACGAGCAAACCCATATCCGAACAAGTCACTAGCGACAAAACTCATCCAGCCTCAAGTTCAAACGACTGTTCAAGCAAACAACGGAAAAGCTGATCTTTGCTTTCTGCTAAAAACTGTTGTTCGAGGGGATCACCGCCAGGCCAATTGCGCAGCGCATCGCAAGTGGTTTTGTACGCCAATCGCAACGCTTCTCGGCTTAAGTGGACAGTCGCGACGATTTCTTCGGAATGATCCTGGGACATGGGATAACTCGTTATTTTTCAGAAATGACGCGTGCTGTAGCAGCCTTTTGCATGAAGTAAAGGTCTAAAAGCTGTCCAGCTACTTCTTTAAGCTCATCCATATCGCTGGCCTGTTGGATAGCCCCCTGAAGCCGAAGCTTCTCGAATTGGAAGTGGAGAGGCAAACCCATGGCGAAGCAGTCGTTCCAATCGAATGTAAAGAACCATCAAGATTCAATTGGTAGTCATTTCTACTCAAAGCAAATCCCATGTCTCGGCCCATGGCCATGCGCCATGGAGTGCAGCGCTAGCCGGGTCGCGCCGCAGCAAACACGGACTTTTGAAGGTGAGCTGAGATGGGCGATCCAGGTTTCGAACCAGGGACATCCTGCTTGTAAGGCAGGCGCTCTACCGCTGAGCTAATCGCCCTTAGACAGGGATTCTGCCTGAAGGTGGCAGGCTACGTCCAACACTGTTTCTAAAACATGGCTTCCGGCCGGAAGCACGATCGCGCCACCTGTGTCCTCGCTCTGATCTACGGGGCCATCTGGTGGCCATGGCTAGGGATCAGTGGTGCCGCCGGCAGTGCCGCGGCCTTTTTATTCGGCGGCCTCTTTCTTTCCCCTGATCTCGATATCAATTCCAGGCCCTATCAACGCTGGGGTGTGCTGCGCTGGCTGTGGTGGCCCTACCAACGCCTGATCCATCACCGCTCGGTGCTATCGCACAGTCCATTTCTAGGAACGGCGATTCGGCTCGCCTATCTCAGCCTCCTCGTAGCGGCGATCAGCTGGCTAGGCAGCCGTTGGGGAACGCCTTCGCCAGAACAATGGCGAAGCTGGCTGCAACAGGCATGGAAGGAATCATCAAACGCCATTTTGATCGGGTTGATTGGTCTTGAGGCAAGCGCTTGGTTGCATCTGATTCAAGACGGGGACCCCATGCCAAAACTGCCGATCAAGCGTCCGCTGTCGCCCAAACGAAGACGCCGACGCCGAGGTTGACCTTGGCCTAGACCTTGACCTTGACCTTGACGCCCTCGTTGAGCACGGCTGGTGGCTGTCCTGCCAACGAGACTTAAAGACTCCTCCACCTACCCCCATGAGCGACGCCATGCACGATCTGGTCGAGGTGGTCGCGCAATTACGCGACCCCGACCACGGTTGCCCTTGGGACCTCAAGCAAACGCATCAGAGCTTGGTGCCCTATGTCCTAGAGGAAGCTCACGAAGTCGTGGACGCGATCCGCCATGGGGATGATCGGCACCTCAAGGAGGAGTTAGGCGATTTGCTTCTGCAAGTGGTGCTCCATGCCCAACTCGCTCAGGAGCAACAACGCTTCGATCTCGACGCGATTGCACGTGGAATCACGGACAAGTTGATTCGCCGCCATCCGCATGTCTTTGGCCATGCAGAAGCCCATGACAGCGAAACCGTCTCCGCGAATTGGGACAGCATCAAAGCCGCAGAACAAACGGAACGGGGAGAGATTTCCTCCGAATCAACCAGCCCATTGAGCGATCAACTCACCAAGAAAGTCCGTGGACAACCCGCTCTGGCTGGAGCGATGACCATCTCGCGCAAAGCCGCCAAGGCGGGGTTTGAGTGGGATGACATGAAGGGGGTTTGGGACAAAGTGCATGAGGAGCTTGATGAACTCAAGGAAGCGGTGTCTTCTGGTGATCAACAACATGCTCAGGAAGAGCTTGGTGACTTGTTGTTCACGCTTGTGAATGTGGCTCGCTGGTGTGAGATCCAGCCGGAAGAAGGTCTCGCCGGCACCAACCAGCGCTTTCTCGATCGCTTCTCTCGCGTGGAAACCGCCCTGGGAGGAGATCTCCAAGGACGCAGCATCAAGGAGCTTGAAATGGTGTGGCAACAAGCAAAGCTGGCAATCCGTGCTGAACAAGCCTCCAAGCCCACAGCACCCAACAACCACCGCTGACAGTGGGCAAGCGCCCCATCGATCAATCGTCCAATGACGGACGCTGTTGGCGATTTCTTTTGATCTGACCGCGACGCCCTTTGGCCTCAAGCCGTCGCTGCACCGCACCTCTGCCAGGCCGCGTAGCCCGGCGCTGGGGAGGCGGTGGCTTCAAGCCCTCACGCAACAGATCAGCAAGCCGAGCCATCGCTCGCTGGCGGTTTTGCCACTGAGATCGCTCCTCTGCTGCCACCACACGCACACAACCATCCACCAGTCGCGATCCCAGGGCCTCCATCAGCCGTTGTCGCCGAAAGGGGCCCAGCGCCGACGAATTCGCCAGATCGAACACCAGCTCAACCCGAGAATCCGTGGTGTTCACGCCCTGCCCTCCAGGACCTGAAGCGCGAGAAAACCGCCATTGAAGCTCCCTTGAAGGGATCACCAGGCGAGCATTCACGGTGAGGTCCTGGGGCATCGTTCCAGCACTCCGTCACGGCATCAATCGCTGAACGACCGACTGACACCCCTGACCTTGGCATTTCGCCTTCAAACCGGTGCTGGTTTTAGCTGGATGGAGCGAACGTCTAGCGACCCGCCATGACCACGGCACCTCAGACCAGTGGCAACTGGATCGATGAGCACCACAACGGCGTGCGCTACGGCCTGGAGGGACGCGTGCTGGTGGACGAGACCAGCCCGTTTCAGCGCATCACTGTGATCGATAGCCAGCGCTACGGGAAAGGACTCCTCTTAGACGGCTGCTGGATGACGGCAGAACACCAGGAACGCCACTATCACGAACCATTAGTCCATCCTGCGCTCTGTTCGGCCAAGGCCATCGAGCGCGTGCTGGTGATCGGCGGTGGTGATGGCGGGACCGCCCGCGAATGCCTGCGCCACCCAGGGGTGAAGCACCTCGACATGGTGGAGATCGACCGCCGGGTTGTGGAGCTCAGCCAAGAACACCTCCCTTCAATCGGAGCCGGGTGCTGGAACGACCCCCGCTTCCAGCTGAGAATTGGTGATGGAATCGCCTGGGCTGCTGAAGCTGAAGACGCGTCTTACGACGTAGTGCTGGTGGATGGATCCGACCCCACGGGGCCCGCGGAAGGCCTGTTCAACCGTGCCTTCTTTGGCCACTGCTGCCGCATCCTCAAGCCGGGGGGTGTCTTTGCCACTCAAAGCGAATCACCCGAAGCCTTCCGCCAAGTGCACATCGACATGGTGAAGCTCATTCGGGAGCTGTTTGGCCACGCTGATCCTCTCTACGGCTGGGTGCCGATGTATCCCAGTGGCTGGTGGAGCTGGACCTTTGCCGCAAAGGATGGGCCCCGTTACCTCACCGTTCAAAACGAACGCGCCACGGCCGTGGCCGAAGGGTGTGCCATCTGGAGTCCCCGCTGGCAGCAAGGAGCCTTCCACACCATTCCAGCCTTCATTGAACGGGAACTGAATCCATGACCAATCCCAAAGCCCAACCGATGGATCAGAGCCTGTTTGACGATGAAGGTGCCATTTTCATGGGAGCGCAGCGCAATCCTGAGGGGTGCCGCGTGGCCCTCTTTGGCGTGCCCTATGACGGCACCACCTCATTCCGCCCTGGCACCCGCTTTGGCCCAGCCGCGATTCGTGAGGTGAGCACAGGTCTTGAGACCTACTGCCCCCAGCTGGATCGGGACCTCGAAGACATCGCTTACGCCGACATAGGAGCTGTTGAGATTCCCTATGGCGATCCGGAGCCCGTTGTGAATGCCGTGCGCCACGCCACCAGCACAGTGCTAGGTGCAGGGCTGAAACCGCTGATGCTGGGCGGTGAGCATTCCATCAGTTCTGGTGCGGTTGCTGCTGTAGCGGAGCAACACCCCGACCTCGTGCTCGTGCAACTCGATGCCCATGCCGACCTCCGGCATGAGTGGCTTGGAGCCCGTCACAGCCATGCCTGCGCCATGCGCCGCTGTTTGGAGGTGCTTCCCAGCCAACAGCTCATGCAGATTGCAATCCGTAGCGGCACCTGTGATGAGTTCAAAGAACTGCGTCGCAGCGGACGCCTGATCTCCATTCAAGACATCCCGGAGCGAATGAACGCGCTCAGGGGACGGCCGATCTACCTCACAGTGGACCTCGACTGGTTCGACCCGGCTGTGATGCCAGGGACAGGGACCCCAGAACCAGGTGGATTTGTGTGGAACGATTTCGCAGCCGTCATCAACGAGCTAAACAATCACCGCCTCATCGGAGCAGACGTGGTGGAACTCGCTCCTCAACTCGATCCGAGTGGGATTAGTAGCGTTTTGGCGGCCAAAGTCACACGCAGCCTGCTGCTCTTGCTGGCCCAATAAGCAACGCAAACCATCGCTCAGGCATTCAATCAACGCCATGAAACATCAAACAACCAAGCATTAAGACTTGGCGTTGATAAGCCCCCTAGCCCTCCAGCCTCAACAAAGAATCCAACACGACCAAAATAAATTTTGAGCCGAATTCATAACCGAACGGTTCGTTCGGAATCCTGATCAGACGTTTGCATCGAATCACATAAATCCAACTGACGATCCATGGGGATCAACAGAGGTTCCTGAAGATTGAGCTCGGGAAGTGATGGTGGACGACACGTCCAGTGGTGACAAAACACCTGGCTCGCCAACTCCGCATGAACGGTCAGTCGTCGCAACCGACACCATCCAGATCCTGTTGCTGCAGGGGGAGTGCAGTGCACGCAGGATTGACAACTTGACTGAGTCACATCACGCCTGCAGAAACGCGAGCTCAGACTAAGGACGCTTGCCAAAGCGGACCACAAAACCGCCGCAATCTGCTGCTTTGCTTCCACTTCCGGGAATCATTCCGATGCAAGAGCAAAGTTGGTTCATAGGATTTGCGTGCTCGCACCTCGGTCATGGACTTGAACTTCACACCGCTCCATGACCTCTGCATCGCGGCCGGAGGTCGCATGGTGTCCTTCGCTGGATGGGAGATGCCCGTTCAGTTTTCAGGGCTCATGGCTGAGCACAAGGCCGTTCGCAACGGCAGTGGCATGTTTGATATTTCCCACATGGGAGTTCTGCGCATTGAAGGTGCCAATCCCAAAGATGCTTTACAAGAACTCTTCCCGAGTGATCTGCACCGAATCGGTCCGGGGCAAGCCTGCTATTCGGTGTTGCTGAATGAGCAGGGCGGAATCATTGATGACTTAATCATTTACGACCTAGGACCATCGTTGGTAAATGCGAACCACGAAACCTTGCTGGTTGTGATCAATGCAGCTTGCGCAGAAACCGACACAGCCTGGATTCGCCACCATCTTGAGAAAGCTGATCTGCAGGTCCTCGACGAAAAGAAGGACGGGGTGTTGGTTGCTCTCCAAGGGCCAACGGCCATCAGCCTGCTGGAGCGATTGAGTGGCAGCGATCTCAGCGAGCTACCGCGCTTTGGCCACTGCAGTCTCAACATTCACGGGCTGAAAGCTCCGGTTTTCACAGCCCGCACGGGCTACACCGGAGAGGATGGCGTGGAGCTGCTGCTCAACGCAGACGACGGACGGCAGCTCTGGCAGCAATTGCTTGAGGAGGGCGTGACACCCTGCGGCCTTGGCGCTCGCGACACCCTGCGACTGGAAGCAGCCATGCATCTTTACGGCCAAGACATGGACGCCGGCACCACCCCCTTTGAGGCGGGCTTGGGGTGGCTGGTGCATCTGGAGATGCCAGCCAGCTTCATCGGACGGGACGCGCTTGAGCAAGCTGCTGAACAGGGACCGTCCAAGCGTCTGGTGGGCTTGAAGCTGAAGGGGCGGTCGATTGCTCGCCACGATTACCCCGTCATCCACAACGGGACGACCGTGGGCGTGGTGACAAGCGGCAGCTGGTCTCCCACCCTCGAAGAGCCCATTGCTCTCGCCTCCGTTCCCCCAGCCCTCGCCAAACTCGGCACAGAGCTGAGCGTGGAGATCCGTGGACAGCTGCAGCCGGCCACTGTCGTGAAACGCCCGTTCTATCGCCGTTCCTAGTTGGGGCACGGGCTCCTGGGCACAGGTCGTGGGCACAGGCTGTGGGACACTCGCCTCTCTCCAGCGAAACTCCCATGCGCAGCAACGGATGCGGCGACCTGCGCGACACGCACATCGACGAAACCGTTCAGCTCTGCGGCTGGGTGGATCGTCGCCGCGACCATGGCGGGGTGATTTTTATCGACCTGCGCGACCGCAGCGGCACGGTTCAAATCACCGTGGATCCCGACCTAGGTGCTGATGCCTTTGCTGTTGCCGAACACTTGCGCAGTGAAACCGTCTTACAAGTCGAGGGCTTGGTTCGGGCCCGTCCTGGTGAGTCGCTGAATGACCGACTGGCCACCGGTGCGGTGGAGGTTTTAGCGAGCAGCATCCACGTGCTCAACAGGGTGAAGGGCACGTTGCCCTTTCCTGTGTCTGTGCATGACGAGGAAAACACGCGCGAAGAACTGCGCCTCCGCCACCGCTTCTTAGATCTGCGCCGCAAGCGCATGAACGACAACCTGCGCTTGCGTGCCCAAACGATCCAAACGGCACGCCGATTCCTTGAAGACGAAGGGTTTATCGAAGTGGAAACTCCGGTGCTGACCCGCTCAACCCCAGAGGGCGCCAGGGATTACATCCTTCCAAGTCGCGTCTGCGGTGGTGAATGGTTCGCACTCCCCCAGTCCCCGCAGTTGTTTAAGCAGTTGCTGATGGTGGGCGGCATTGAGCGGTACTACCAAGTGGCTCGCTGCTTCCGCGATGAGGACCTACGGGCAGATCGGCAACCTGAGTTCACGCAACTGGACATGGAGATGAGCTTCATGGGCCAGGAAGAGATCCTCGCGCTCAACGAGCGTCTGATTGCCGCCATTTGGAAAACGGTCAAAGGGATTGATCTGCCTCTGCCCTTTCCACGCCTGACTTGGCACGAGGCGATGGAGCGCTACGGCACGGATCGCCCCGACACCCGATACGGCATGGAGCTCACCAATGTGAGCGACATCGTGAAAGACATGGGCTTCAAGGTGTTCAGTGGAGCCGTGAAGTCCGGCGGCTCCGTGAAGTGCATTGCGGTTGCCGGAGGCAATGACGCTGTGTCCAATGTGCGGATCAAACCCGGTGGTGATGTGTTCAGCGAAGCCCAAGCGGCAGGAGCCGGTGGCTTGGCCTTCATCCGGGTGCGAGAGGGCGGCGAAATCGACACCATCGGCGCCATCAAAGACAACCTCTCAGACGAGCAAAAACAAACCCTGCTGCAGCGCACCGGGGCTGAGCCCGGAACCCTGCTGCTCTTTGGCGCTGGAGACACCGCGACGGTGAACAAAGCTCTCGACCGCGTGCGCCAGTATCTCGCCAAAGAGATGGGGCTCGTGAAGCCCGATAGGGAGAACGATCAGTGGAATTTTCTCTGGGTCGTCGATTTCCCGATGTTCGAATTCAACAAGGACGAAAATCGGCTTGAAGCCCTGCACCATCCCTTCTGCGCCCCAAACACCACCGACCTGGGCGATAACGCTGAAGATTGGGGAAAAAACCTCCCCACCGCACGAGCTCAGGCCTACGACCTGGTTCTCAACGGCCTGGAACTAGGAGGGGGCTCCCTGCGCATCCACGACTCCGCCCTGCAACGTGAAGTCCTGAACAGCATTGGGCTTGCTCCGGAGGAGGCCCAAGAGCAGTTCGGATTCTTGGTTGATGCCCTCGACATGGGCGCACCTCCCCACGGTGGACTGGCGTTTGGTGTGGACCGCATGGTGATGTTGCTCGCGGGAGAGGACTCCATCCGCGACACGATTGCGTTCCCGAAAACCCAGCAGGCCCGTTGCCTCATGACGGCAGCGCCGGCAGGGGTCTCCGGGCAGCAGCTCGAGGATCTGCATGTCGCGAGCACCTGGGTAGATCCCGTGACAGAGAACACTGACTAGTCGGAGCGCAAAACCCGAACAGAAACCGACGTTTCTGCAGACCAACTGGCTTAAACCGAGACCCTTGAGACATCTCATCGAATTCTCAGTCCTTTGTCCGCCAGCTCCTCATCGACGGGATCCACCCCGATCCGCTGGAGCGGCGGCAACGACCTGTTGCGTCTCTACTTGCAGGACATCGGTCGGGTGGACCTGCTCACCGCTGAAGACGAGGTGGTGTTGTCGCGCCTCGTGCAGCAATACGAGCGCCTAAAGCGCGAAGAACGTCAATTCGCCGAAGATCATCCGGCAATCGAACGGTTGCTATGCCTTGAGGAACTGCAGTTGAGAGAGGCGAACCATCTCTCTCACTGGCCCACAAGACAGGAATGGGCACGGGCTGCCGAGATGCCCTTGCAAGAGCTGAACCTGGCCCTCACCGAGGGCTATCAAACCTGGGCGGATCTGATCACCTCCGACAGCCGTGACCTGCAACGGCGTCTGCGTGAGGGGCGGAAGGCCCGTGACCGGATGATCCAGGCCAATTTGCGCTTGGTGGTGGCCGTAGCGAAGAAGTACCAGCACCGAGGCATGGAGCTGCTGGATCTCGTCCAGGAAGGCACGTTGGGGCTGGAACGGGCGGTCGAAAAGTTCGATTCCACCCGAGGCTTTCGCTTCAGTACCTACTCCTACTGGTGGATTCGCCAAGGCATCACCAGGGCGATCGCCACCCAAAGCCGCACCATCCGCCTCCCCGTCCACATCACCGAAAAGCTCAACCGCATCAAACGGGTGCAGCAAGAAATTGCCAGCACGGAGGGGCGCACCGCTTCGGTGACAGACCTAGCGAGGGAGCTCAGCGTCAGCGAAGACACCGTGCGTCAAACCCTGGCTCGCGTCCCCCGTTCCGTCTCCCTGGAAACCAAGGTGGGCCGGGATCAAGACACCCAGCTTGGAGAGCTCCTCGAAGACGAGCACGCCACACCAGAGCAGACCCTCACCCGTGATGCACTCCACGACGATCTCGAACACCTGCTGGATGAGCTCACCCCGAGGGAAGCCACCGTGATTCGCTGTCGCTTTGGACTTGAAGACGACACTCCCCGAACCCTCGCTCAAATCGGCGAAGACATGAACCTCTCCCGCGAGAGGGTGCGTCAGATCGAAACCCGAGCCCTTTTGAAGCTGCGCCAACCCCAGCGCCGCAGCAAGGTGCGCGATTACATCCAAGCCCTGGATTCCTAAACCAACCAGCCGTTTCCACTCTCACCAACCATGGCTCGTCACTCCGCCATCGACATCGGCATCACCAGCGCACAACGGGAAGAAATCGCGGCTGCACTCAGCCGCCTGCTGGCAGATACCTACGTGCTGTACGGCAAAACCCACGGCTTCCATTGGAACGTGACCGGGCCGATGTTCAACACATTGCACCTGATGTTCATGAACCAATACACCGAGCTGTGGAACGCCCTCGACGTCATCGCTGAACGCATTCGCGCCCTCGGCGTTTTGGCTCCCCATGGCGGATCCACCCTGGCCGGCTTGGCCTCGATCCCAGAAGCAGAGCAACAACCTGCAGCCCTCGACATGGTGCGTGAGCTGGTGGCTGGCCATGAGGCCGTGGCCCGCACAGCACGAAGCATCTTTCCGCTGGCAGAGGCTGCTAACGACGAACCGACTGCTGACCTGCTCACCCAACGGCTTCAGATCCACGAAAAAACAGCCTGGATGCTGCGCAGCCTGCTGGAAAACTAAGCATCACTCCAGGCTGGAGTTGACCGCAAGCTCAAAGGGAACCGCCCGATTGGGAAGTTTCAAGAGTTCAGCACTCATCGAAGCGATGTCCTCGGGCTGCGTCATCGCTTCGGCTTCCATCGCCTGCGTTGGCCAGCGATCGCTCGAACCGCTGCGCACAGCAGCCGCCATATCCGTATTCACCCAGCCAGGACAAATCGCCGTCACCCGAATTCCTGCAGCCCAGCCCTCATTGCGCATGGTTTGGCAGAGACCAAGCAGGGCAAATTTGCTGGCGCTGTAGGCCGCCAGGCGACCCTTGCTGCGCTTCCCACTCATGGAAACCAAAACCTGGATGCGACCTTCTCCATGGGATGCCAACTGCGGCCAGGCAGCGCGCGTCAACCACCACGGTCCCATCAAATTCACATTGATGGTGTGGGCGATTTCATGCTCTTCGCTCGGCTCAAACAGAAGCGGCACACGGCTGAAGATCCCAGCGCTATGGATCACGCTGTCGAAGCCACCAAAATGCTCGACGGTGGAATCAACCCAAGCCTGGGCCGCCGCTGGGTCCTCAGCCGCATAGGGCTGAAGCAAGACCCGTTCACTCCCAACCAAATCAGGGTCAAGGGAGGTCTGTCTCAACGCTTCCAAATCGCGAAGCCCAAGGCTGAGGCGATGGCCGTCAGCAAGAGCGCGTTCAGCGACCGCTCGACCGATCCCACGACTTGCACCACTAATCAGGAGAGTGCGCACGGCTACACGGGTGAAGGTCTACAGCGGTAAATTGACACGTTGCCGAGCAAGCCATGGCCAAGTTCGTGTTTGTCACCGGCGGTGTGGTCTCCAGCATCGGCAAAGGGATTGTGGCCGCGAGCCTCGGGCGCCTGCTGAAGTCTCGGGGCTACAGCGTTTCCATCCTGAAGCTGGATCCCTACCTCAATGTGGATCCAGGAACGATGAGCCCGTTTCAACATGGTGAGGTGTTTGTCACCGAAGACGGTGCCGAAACCGATCTGGATCTAGGCCATTACGAACGCTTCACCGACACCGCGATGTCACGCCTGAACAGCGTGACCACCGGCTCGATCTATCAATCCGTCATTAATAAGGAGCGCCGAGGCAGTTACAACGGCGGGACCGTCCAGGTCATCCCCCATATCACCGGTGAAATCCGCGACCGCATTCACCGTGTGGCCTCGAATAGCAATGCCGATGTGGTGATTACCGAAATCGGTGGCACCGTTGGTGACATCGAATCGTTGCCCTTCCTGGAAGCCATTCGAGAGTTCCGAGGGGATGTGGGGCGACGCGATCTGGCCTACATCCACGTCACCCTGCTCCCCTTCATCGGCACATCGGGAGAACTGAAAACCAAACCCACCCAGCACTCCGTTAAGGAGCTGCGCTCGATCGGGATCCAGCCAGATCTGCTCGTCTGCCGCAGTGATCGCGACATCAACGATGAGCTCAAACGCAAAATCGGAGGCTTCTGTGGTGTACCCCAGCGCGCTGTGATCCCCTCCCTGGATGCCGACAGCATTTACGCCGTGCCGCTCACGCTCGAAGACGAAGGATTGTGCCGTGAAGTCCTCGACGTCCTAGACCTTGAAGATCACGACAGCGACATGGTGGACTGGGCGCAACTGGTCCACAAACTCCGCAATCCCGGTCCCGCGGTCAAAGTTGCCTTGGTGGGCAAATACGTCCAACTCAATGACGCCTACCTATCGGTCGTGGAAGCCCTGCGCCACGCCTGTTTAGCCCAAGACGCCTCCCTCGATCTGCACTGGGTCTGCGCCGAAGAAATTGAAAATCAAGGCGCCGATGCCCTTCTCAAAGGCATGGACGCCGTGGTCGTGCCAGGTGGATTCGGCAACCGTGGTGTCGACGGAAAAGTCGCCGCCATTCGCTGGGCCAGAGAGCAACGCGTGCCGTTCCTTGGCCTTTGCCTAGGGATGCAATGCGCCGTAATCGAGTGGGCACGCAATCTGGCAGGCCTTACAGATGCCACAAGCGCTGAGCTCGAGCCAGGAACCACCCATCCTGTGATTCATCTTCTGCCTGAGCAACAAGACGTTGTGGACCTTGGAGGCACGATGCGGCTTGGGGTGTATCCCTGCAGGGTTGCTGCAGACACCCTCGCTTCAAAACTGTATGGGGAAGAAGTGGTCTATGAGCGCCATCGCCATCGCTTCGAATTCAACAACGCCTACCGCAACCTGTTTCTCGAGTCTGGCTACGAAATCAGCGGAAGCTCCCCCGATGGCCGGTTGGTGGAACTGATCGAACTCCCTGAACATCCCTTCTTCACAGCCTGTCAGTACCACCCTGAATTCCTATCAAGACCCGGCCGGCCCCATCCCCTCTTCCGGGGTCTGATCGAAGCGGCCCAACAACGCTTGCCCTCCAGCCCCAGCGAAGCCATGCGCCAACAAAACAATTCAGCGACTGGATCCAGTCATCCCAGCCTGCAGCCTTGACCCACGCGTTGCCCGTTGTTGAGACCTTCCACTCTCTGCAAGGGGAAGGGATTCATACAGGGCGAAGTGCTTTTTTCATCCGCCTGGCGGGATGCACTGTGGGCTGCAGCTGGTGTGACACCAAGCACTCATGGCCTGCTGACTCGCATCCGAAGCGTCTGGTGATGGACTTAGCGACTGAGGTCACTGATGCTGCTGACAGCGGAGCCGCCTTCGTGGTGATCACCGGTGGAGAACCCTTGCACCACAACCTTGATGAGCTCACCGCTGCGATTCGCTCACAGTGCACTCAGCCCGTGCATCTTGAAACCAGTGGCGTCGATCGATTGAGTGGTGCCCCCGACTGGATCACCCTTTCGCCAAAGCGCCACAAGCCTCCAAGGCCGGATGTGTTGCAAGCGTGTCATGAGCTCAAGGTTGTGGTGCACGAGCCGGCAGATCTGCTGTTTGCGGAGGTGGTGGCAGCACAAGCGCCCCAAGCCAATTGGTTGCTTCAGCCTGGCTGGGACTGCGAGGAAGGCCTGCAACTCGCCATCGGCAAAGTTCGGCAAGATCAGCGCTGGAGGTTGAGCATGCAAAGCCACAAATGGCTTGGCGTGCGCTAGCGATCTCTCATCCCAGTCAAAGCTTCACAGCATCCTGTTGACGCGTCTCCGCTTTCCAAACTCGCCAGCGCAACTCCACGCCCTCAGGCAGATCCACCACTACCGGCCAAGAGGCGTTGTAGGGAATCAAATAGGGCTGCTTGCCGAGGGACAAAAAGGATTTGCCTTGGGCCTGTTCCGACGTGCAAGCCATGCGCGTACTCAGCACAAGCACTGGCCCACTCACTTCAAACAGGGCCTTCCCAGAAGCTTTAGGCAGTCGCTGCATCGATAAAGACGGCCCCGACAAGCGCTTGACATTGCAATCAACCTCCACCTCCTTTCCCACGATCAACTGAATGCGCCAATCGAGTGGATGGGGCGAAATCATGGCGTCGTCACTCTTCGGCAGCAGGCCCGAGGGCTGAATCAGCCAACGCTTGAGGCCTTGCTTGGGTGCTGGATAACCACTCAGGTCAAGACGGGGAATCGCCACAGCAGGAGCTGAAGCAGCCACCATCAGCAGCGGCAGTGCCAGCCTCAAGAATCCCAGACCCATGGTCATACCCACACGGCAACAGAATGCAAGCATGACCGATTCCACCGCGATTGCCCTGCTCTCGGGAGGGCTCGATTCCGCAACGGCCGCGGCACTCGCCATGAAGGCAGGCTTCCGCGTGATTGGCCTCTCCTTTGATTACGGCCAACGCCATCGGCGTGAACTGGATGCTGCCGTAGACATCGCTAACGCCCTCAATCTGGCTGAACACCACACGATCAAGGTGGATTTGGCGATGTGGGGAGGCTCCTCGCTCACCGATCACGCCCAAACCCTTCCTACAAACGGCGTTGAGCCAGGCATCATCCCGAGCACCTATGTGCCAGGGCGCAACACCGTGTTCATTGCAATCGGCCTCAGCCTCGCCGAAGCGCGGGGTGCCGATCAACTGGTGCTGGGCGTCAATGCCGTGGACTACTCGGGCTATCCAGACTGCCGGCCGGATTATTTAAAGGCCTTCCAAGATCTTGCAGACCTCAGCAGCCGCGCTGGACGAGAAGGCCATGGTCCAAAGCTATGGGCACCACTTGTGGAGTGGAGTAAACAGCAAATTGCAGAAGAAGCACTACATCTAGGGGTTCCCATCGAACGCACCTGGAGTTGCTATAGCGGCGAAGACGTGCCCTGTGGTGTCTGCGACAGCTGCCGAATCCGTGATGAAGCACTGCTCGCCGCCGGACGGCCGGACCTGTGCAGCCCAGGCCGTCCATGACCTCCAATCACGCCGGCACCCAGAAGCTGATTCGCAGCAGCCATCCCTGGATCGAACCTGATTCCGTGGCCAAAGCGCTCGCCCAAGAGCACGGAGACGCTGGCTTGATTTGGCTGGACGGGGATGCCAGCGACTTGGGCCGTTGGCTCACCCTGGCCGCTGACCCTCTCGAGCAACTCTGTTGCCGGGGGTTACCAGGAGAGGTTGGTTCCACCAATCCATTTGAGGCTCTGCGCTCGCTCAATCCTGGGCACTGGACGGGCTGGCTGAGTTACGACGCTGCCGCCTGGCTCGAACCCACAAACGCTTGGCGAAGCGATGCCATGGCCAGCCTTTGGATCGGTCGCCACGACCCCGTTCTGCGCTTTGACCTCCAACAACAGGAGGTTTGGATTGAGGGGCTTGATGCCAAGCGCCATGCCGCGATGGAGCGCTGGATTCTGGGACTGCGTGAACGATTCAAACAACACCCTGACGCACACCGCAGCCCCAACCCGCTCCATACAGCGTGGATACGCCACTGCGACAGAAAGGCCTATGCCAAGGGCGTTGAGCGAATCCGTGAACTGATCGCGATGGGCGATCTCTTTCAAGCCAATCTCACCAGCTGCACCAGCACAACCTTGCGAGAGCCGATCAACAATTTGGAGCTCTTTCTGCGCTTGCGTCGAACCTGTCCCGCACCCTTTGCAGGTCTCGTCGTTGCCAGCGGTGAGGCCGATGGCGAAGCACTCCTGTCCACATCACCGGAACGCTTCATGGAAGTGCTGCCCAACGGTGCTGTTCAAACGAGACCCATCAAAGGAACACGCCCTCGGGACTCCGATCCACAACAGGATGCCGACCAAGCCGCTGAATTGGTTTGCAGCGAAAAGGACCGTGCCGAAAACGTGATGATTGTCGATTTGCTGCGCAATGACCTTGGCCGGGTCTGCGTGCCTGGCAGCGTCGATGTCCCTCAACTGGTCAAGCTCGAAAGCTATGCCCGAGTCCACCACCTCACCTCGGTCGTCAAAGGCCAACTCCGAGACGGGCTGACCTGGGTGGATCTCCTAGAGGCGAGCTGGCCAGGTGGTTCGATTAGTGGTGCACCAAAACTGAGGGCATGCCAAAGACTTCAAGAACTAGAACCCAAAGGTCGAGGTCCTTACTGCGGTTCTTTGCTAACGCTGAACTGGGATGGGCGTTTTGACAGCAATATTTTGATTCGCACCGTTCTGCGCAAAGACAACGAGCTTCGGGTGCATGCAGGCTGCGGAATCGTTGCCGACTCGGATCCTCAAGCAGAAGCCGATGAACTGGACTGGAAACTGCTACCACTGTTAGAGGCACTGGAGTGACAGCATCTGAGCCACAACACTCCATCGCCTGGATCAACGGAGCATGGGGTCGGCCTGCAGAGCTGACGCTGCCACTCAGCGATCGGGGGCTGCAGCTCGCCGACGGACTGTTCGAAACGATTCTCGTTCAACACAACCGTCCCTGCCTATTCGATGCACACCTCCGTCGATGGCAGCGAAGTTGTGAGCTGTTAGGGATGGCACCACCACCCCAAAAACCCTGGTTGGTTTCGTTGATTCAAGAAGCGATCCAGCGACTCGGGCTGGAGCATGGGGAGGGTGCCCTGCGCCTGAACTGGAGTCGAGGCGATGGAAGCCAACGAGGAATTGGGCTCGATCACAACGCAGCCGACCCCTCCAGGCATCGCTTTTGGCTCACCTTACAAACCCATACGCCAACGTTCGAGTCCATCAGCACATGGATCAGTCGTCATGAATATCGGCATGCCTCCAGTCTGATGAGTCGATGCAAAACCTTTGCCTACGGACAAGCGATTCAAGTGCGCCGGGAAGCTCAACAGAGGGGAGCTGACGATGGATTGATGCTCAGCACCAATGGCTCACTGTGCTGCGGAAGCAGCGCCAACCTTGTCGTACTCCGCCATGGCCAATGGCTCACACCCCCTTTAAGTGATGGCTGCCTACCTGGAGTGATGCGGGGTCAAGGCCTCAAACAGGGGCTGATTAAAGAGCTGTCGCTTTCATCCAAACCTCAACCAGGTGATCAATGGTTGTTAATCAACAGTCTTGGCTGTAAGACGATCAACCACGTGAATGATGAGCCACTCACGATCAGCGGCCGGGGAGAAGCCCTTTGGAGATCCTTACTGTCATCTCATTCTGAGGAATCATTGCCATCCTGAGCGCAGCAACAAGCGATTGGCGATATGGAATTACGGCGTGAGTTAAGCCTCACAAGCCTCACCCTCACCGTCGTCACCGGAACGATTGGATCGGGATGGTTGTTCGCCTCCTATTACGCCGCCCGAACGGCCGGACCCGCCAGCCTTCCCGCCTGGCTTCTAGGAGGCTTGATCTCCTTTCTTCTCGCTCTGGTCTTTGCAGAGCTGGGCTCTCTCATCAACAGTTCCGGGGCATTGGCCCAGATTCCACTCCTCAGCCACGGTCGCTTATCGGGTTTCGTCGGTGGCTGGAGCATCTGGATCAGCTATCTGTGCGTGCCAACCATCGAGCTCTTAGCGATGCTCGATTATCTCGACAGCAGCCTGCCCTGGCTCACGCAGGAACGCAACGGCACGCAAGTTCTCAGCGGAGCCGGTTTAGCTGTCGCCATCCTGTTGATGGTGTTCTTTACCTGGATCAACCTCAACGGTGTGAAGGGTCTCGCCCGCTGGATCGACAACCTCACCATCTGGAAGTTGATCGTGCCTCTCCTGGTGGCGGCTGTGTTAATGCTGCTCAGTCAGCACTGGGGCAATATGAGCATTCCAGTCACGATCGGCAGCAACACAGCGGCCGTCAAGAGTGGTAGCGGTACGGAACTTGTGAATGCCGTGGGAAGCGGTGGCATTCTTTTCTGCCTCCTTGGTTTTCGCACAGCCGTTGACCTTGCTGGAGAGGCGCGCAACCCCCAACGCAATGTGCCGCTCGCCATGGGACTTGGGCTCGGCATCAGCCTGTTGATTTACCTGGTGCTGCAGTGGTCATTCCTGGTGAGCGTGCCGCCGGAAGCCCTCCAGCAGGGATGGTCCCAACTGAGCCTTGGCCAACATGGCGGCCCACTCGCAGCCCTGGCCCTTGGCCTTGGTCTGGGCTGGATGGTGGTGCTGTTACTCATCGACGCAGCCCTTTCCCCCAGCACCACCGCAATGGCCTATTTGGGAGTATCGGCGCGAGTGAGCTGGATGATGGGTCGCTGCAAACTGCTCCCTGAATCCCTTGGTCGGGTCAACAGAAATGGGGTGCCACATATTGCTGTCATCAGCAGCCTGATCCTTGGCTGTGCCCTGTTCTTCATCGGCCCAGGCTGGCAACAGGTTGTGGCCTTTCTCACCGCAGCCCAGATGATCGCTTTAGCCATGGGACCCGCAAGCTTGTTAGCGCTGCGCCAACAACTTCCTCAAGAGCAGGGCCATTTTCGGATTCCCTATCCCAGAGCACTCAGTGCTTTGGCCTTTGTGATGGCGACGTGGGCAACGAACTGGTGCGGACGTACAGCGCTAGAGGGAGCCGTGCTCGCCATCGGAATCCCGAGCCTGCTCTTTGCTCTCCACAACTGGCGAAAACACCAGCAGATTGAAACCAAAGCAGGACTTTGGTGGGGGCTTTATCTCGGACTACTTGTGTTGGACATGGAGCTGTTCAGCCAAGGACAACCCCTGGAACTCTCGAACCTGGCCCATCTCGGAGTCCTGGCGGGGATGGCCCTACTGGTGCTGCCGATTGCAGTCAACAGCGCTCTACCAGAAGTGTCACCCCACGCGCTCACACACTTAAAAACCGATCCACCACATCTTGGCTGAGCTCGGACGTAGAGCCACTCGCCACAATTCCACCGCGCTGCATGGCGTAATAACGATCCGCTTGTCGAACAAAATGCAAATGCTGCTCCACAAGCAAAACTCCAATCCCTTTCTCAGCGATAATTCGTTGAACGGCAGCTTCAATATCTTGCACAATATTGGGCTGGATCCCTTCCGTTGGCTCATCAAGAAGCAACAATTTAGGCTGGCCCAAGAGAGCACGAGCAATAGCAAGCTGCTGCTGCTGACCTCCGGAGAGATCTCCTCCTTTACGTGAAAGAAACTCCTGGAGAATTGGGAAGAGCTCGTAAATAAAAGGATCAATTCGACGATTTCGAGAAAGACCTCCTGGGAGAGCCTCCATCCCCAACATCAAATTTTCTTCAACAGTTAATTGAGGAATGATTTCCCTCCCCTGAGGTACATAACCAAGTCCAGACCTTGCACGCTGATGAGGAGGCTGACGCTCCATTCCATGACCTTCAAAAATAATCTCACCGGATCGTGGTTTAAGCAAACCGATCAGAGACTTAAGGAGTGTGGTTTTACCAACTCCATTCCGGCCGATGAGACAAACCATTTCCCCAGCGAGGACCCTCAGATCAACATCTCGAAGAATATGGCTTTCGCCGTAATAGGTGTTGAGACCCCGAATCTCGAGCATTGTCATTGATCTTCGTCCTCCGTAGTTCCCAAATAAACCTCGATCACTCGAGGATCCTGTTGCACCTGATCCATCGAGCCCTCACAAAGAACATGACCCTGGTGCAGCACGGTCACCGGACTCTCAAGACGACGGATGAATTCCATATCGTGCTCAATCACCAAAACAGTGTGTTCTCCAGCCAAAGACTTCAGCAAATCAGCCGTTAGGTCAGTTTCCTCATCTGTAAGACCTGCAACTGGCTCATCCACCAGCAAGAGGTCAGGATCCTGACCAACCAACATCGCAATTTCTAACCACTGCTTCTGTCCATGAGACAGAGATCCAGCTCTCCAGTCGGAACGTGATTGAAGATTAACGATGTTCATGAGATGGTGAACTTGGTCTCGCTGTTCAGCACTAATACGACCAAAAAGCAAAGTCCAAGGCTGCTTTGACCGACTTACAGCCAATGCCAAGTTGTCCTGAACCGTTAAATCTTCAAACACACGCGGGCTTTGGAATTTACGACCGATTCCAAGCCGAGCAATGCGATGTTCAGGGATTCCAACCAGAGAGCGACCTTTAAAAAGCACGCCTCCTGAGCTGGGAGCAACCTTGCCCGTGATGACATCGAGAAACGTGGTTTTCCCAGCCCCATTTGGACCGATTACAGCCCGAAGCTCTCCAGGTTGCAAGCTCAGATTTAGGTCTCGAAGGGCAAGAAAACCATCAAAACTAACTGTGATGTCTTTGAGCTCCAGAAGTGCTCTGGAGCCAGAAACGATTCGGCTCATGGCTGCACCTCCTCATTGCCATCAACTTCAAGTTGAGGATAAGTACCAATCGGCCGAGAAAAACCCAGGCGAGACATCACATTTCTTGGTCCTTCTCCTCTGAACCAACCAATCACACCCTCAGGCAGTGCCGTCACCACAAGAATAAACAACCCACCTTGAATGAAAAGCCAAGTTTCCGGTAAGGCTTCACTTACCAAACTTTTGGCATACATGATTACAACGGATCCCAAAATCGCTCCTACCAATGTTCCACGACCACCAACAGCAACCCAAATCACCATTTCGATCGAAAAGGGAACAGTCATGAACTGGGGGGAAACAATTCCAGATTGCACTGTATAGAGCGCTCCACCGATACCCGCCAAGCCCCCAGCGATTGCGAACACGATTGTTTTAAACAATGTTGGGTTATACCCAGCAAAGCGAAGTCTGGGCTCATCATCGCGGATCGCAATCAGAACATTTCCAAAACGACCACGCACAACCCATCGTAAAAACATCCAGACGATGATCACAACAACAGCCGTCACCCAAAAGAAGCCTCGCTGCATCTCTGGCGATCCCAACTCGAGCTGACCAAACAGCACAGTGACATCTGTTTTCAAACCGTTGGTGCCATTAATTAGCTTTTGCTGTCCATTGAAGAAATTGAAAAAAACCAAGAGAGCGGCTTGGGTCAGAATCGAAAAATAAACACCCTTAATTCGATTACGGAACACTAAATTCCCTAACACAGCTGCAAGCAAAGCAGGGATCAGCCAAATTGCGATGAGCGTAAAGAGAGGCGAGCGAAAAGGCTCCCAGAACAATGGCAACCGATCAACCCCATACAGACTGAAAAATTCAGGAATGGAGTTGGGCATATCAATAGAACTCCTGAGTTGGAGATACATCGCAGCGGCATAACCTCCAAGAGCAAAGAAAATTCCCTGCCCGAGGCTGAGAAGACCGGTAAAGCCCCAAATCAAATCAATCCCAAGCGCCACGATCGCTAGAGATAAAAACCGACCCAAAAGGTTAAGGCGGAACACAGGCAGAACCGATGGAGCAGCAACGATTACCGCGATGATCACCACCCAAAGAGTGACCGAGAGCCAGGTGCGCTGTTGAAACGAACGAAACATCTGATCAAGCCTCAACCATTCGGCCTTTTTGCGGAAACAGGCCTGCAGGACGGAACTGAAGGAAAACCACAATCAGGGCAAAAGCCATCACCTGAGCCATGCTCGTAGTCGCAAAAAATTCAACCCCGCCAGCCAGTGGCTCAGGCATGTCTGGCCAAATCGTGAGCAGGCGACCTGCTCCAATTAGATCGGTTAATAAGCCAATCGCAAAGGAAGCCAACACGGTGCCGAGAAGATTGCCAACACCACCGAGCACCACCACCATGAAACAGCCCACGATGTAAGAGGTTCCAACGTTGGGACCCACCGAACCCAACAACGACACAGCAACGCCAGCCACCCCCGCCAAACCAGAACCGATCCCAAAGGTAAGGACGTCAACGGTGTCAGTCGGAATGCCGAGGCAATCGCTCATCGAACGATTCTGCGTGACTGCCCTAATCCGAATACCCCAAACACTGCGGTTGAGGAACCAGATCACCCCAACAACGGCGATCAACGTCATCACAATGATCACAAGGCGTGGGACAGGAAACGTGAGATCCATCCATTCGAGACCACCGCGCATCCACTTCGGAGCGGTGACATCCACATTGCGGGATGTTGCCTTAGCAATACGGCTAATTTGCGAGGCCAATCCACCCGCAAATAACACACCAATGAAAGCAGAAACAGCCCAACCACCTAGTCGCACAAACCGAGATTGACGACCCTCCAATAAGGTCTTCGGAAGAAACAACGGAACACTGAATCCGAGCACTAGAAACACAACCATTCCTGCCGCATAGGCAAGCGGAACGCTGCGCACAAACTGCTGGAGAATCAAACTGACACCCCACGTAGCAAGCAGAGTCTCCAGTGGACTCCCATATAGACGTCGTATTACTGTGCGTTCAAGCAAAATACCAACAACACCACTCACAACGAAGGCGCATGGAATAGCAACCAATACGTAGGCGTTGTAAATAGGCGCAAGAAGGGGAAGTTTGAAAATGAGCTGTACCACATAGGTGGTATAGGCACCAAGCATAATTAATTCGCCGTGAGCGAGATTAATCACACCCATCAAGCCAAACACAATGGCCAGTCCAAGGGCGGCCATCAGCAACACAGAGCCGATGGCCACACCGTTGAACAAACTTTCGAAAAGCAGTTGCACGGGGGGTGTCTAGTAAGCGAAAAAAATGAAAAGAGGAGCCCCCAAGGGACCCCTCCAAAAGCAAGCCATCAGTCGATGGAGCTATTCATGATCAGAGCTTGTACTTCTCTCCCTTACTGGGATCAGACCAATCGCAAGCAAAGCCCTTCGATGTGGGCTCAAACTGGTTCCAAGTCTGAGGATCAATTGGGCTGTCCGACTCTTCTACGATTTCGAACTGACCATCTGCAGTAATCGCTCCGATCCGAACGATTTGAGAGATGTGATGGTTAGGACGAACCTCAATTGGGCCTTGAGGAGCATCGAACTTGATACCAATCAGGGCTTCACGTACTTTGTCGTCATCAAAAGTACCGGCTTTTTCAACAGCCATCTTCCAGAGGTACACCATATTGTATGCAGACTCTTGAGGGTCAGCGACAACACGGTCAGCTCCATACTTGGCCTTGAAGTCAGCAGCAAACTTCTTGGATGCCGGCGTATCAATGGACATCATGTAGTTCCAAGCGCCGTAATGACCTTCAAGGAACTCGGGTCCAATTGTGCTGATTTCTTCTTCAGCAATGGAATAGCTCATCACATAATAACCATTTTCAGGAGTAATTCCGGCATCCTGAATTTGCTTGAAGAAAGCAACATTTTGGTCACCATTGAGGGTGTTGATAATCACACCGCCATCAGGCAAAGCCTTTTTAATCTTGGCAATGATCGGAGCAACTTCTGTATTGCCAAGAGGCAAATAATCTTCACCAACAACTTCTCCACCCAGAGACTTCACCTGCTCCTTCGTGATGGTGTTAGACGTACGAGGGAACACGTAGTCAGATCCCACTAAATAGAAGGGCTTGCCTGCAGCTGGCGACTTCTCGAACATAAAGCTGGTCGCTGGCTCAGACTGCTGGTTAGGAGTCGCGCCGGTATAGAAGATATTTTTCGAACACTCTTGGCCTTCGTACTGAATCGGGTAATAGAGGAAAGCATCTTTCGATTCGTACACCGGAAGCATTGCCTTACGGCTAGCAGAGGTCCAACCGCCGAACACAACAGGAACTTTGTCCTGATCGATGAGTTTTTTGGACTTCTCAGCAAACGTGGGCCAATCGGAGGCACCGTCTTCAACGATGTAATCAATTTTGTACTTCTTACCATCTACCTCAACACCACCGGCAGCATTAATTTCATCAATGGCCATTTTTTCTGTATCCACCAAGGTGGACTCAGAGATGGCCATCGTGCCAGTCAGAGAGTGAAGAATGCCAACGGTAACGCTGTCGTCAAACTCAACGTTGGAGGCTTTCTCATCGCCACCACCACAAGCTGTGACGGCCAGACCCAGCGACGCTGCGGCCATGCCGGCAAAGAGACGCTTGGACAATGATGAACTCATGAGTATCAAAACAAGAGGAACGACGTTTCAACGCCGGAGTTCGAAAGGTACCGATCTGAAGAAAGAAGCTCCTGTATCAACAAAGACTATTTGCCAATCGGCAGACCAAATACGCGTCAATTTGGTATCTGTTGCAACACAAAGGCTTCCACAAGATCGAGTCCTTCCCCATTTCGAAGGTTGGTAAAGCACCAGGGTCGATCCCGCCGCATCCTCAACGTGTCCTGTTCCATCACGGCTAAGTCAGCACCAACAAGGGGAGCCAGATCAATCTTGTTAATCACCAATAAATCGGATCGTGTAATGCCAGGACCGCCTTTGCGAGGAATCTTGTCCCCAGCCGCTACATCAATCACATAAATACAAAGGTCGACTAATTCGGGGCTAAAACTGGCCGCAAGATTGTCACCTCCGCTCTCCACCATCACCAAATCAAGCCCTGGGAACTGACATTCCAGTTCACCCACAGCCGCTCGGTTGATGGAGCAGTCTTCTCGAATCGCCGTATGCGGGCACCCTCCGGTTTCAACCCCACGGATGCGCTCAGGCTCTAAGGCACCTGAACGCGTCAGGAATTGGGCATCCTCTTGGGTGTAAATGTCATTGGTCACAACCGCCAATTGCAGGCGGTTGCGCAATCTCCTGCACAGCGCTTCCACGAGCGCTGTCTTGCCTGAGCCCACCGGCCCGGCGATGCCAAGCCTGAGTTTGCTGCTCATCAGCTCCGGAACAAACGTGAATACAACTCAGCATGCGCCAACTGGGCCAACCCCGCACCAGCACCACCACACCAAAGGGTGTACGGGTCTTGATCTTTCAAAACAGATGCCTGTTCACGAATCATCGGCAACAGCTGCTGCTGGATCCGTTGAGCCGTAGTGGGACCCAGCGGCACCAAGCGAACCGCTGCACTGAGCTGATTCGCAACCCAACCGTAGAGATAACCCTCCACCATCTCCAACTCAGAAATCTTCAACGACAAAGCAGCCCAAGCCCAGGCCGCCGGCCAAGCCAGCACCACCGGCTGAGGCAATGGATGTCCAAGATCAACCATCAATTGCAGCAAAGAACCGCCCATCTGTCCTTGCTGGGCACGCACCTCAGCCGACTCCCTCAAAGCCAACAACCACCCATCCAAAGACATCAACTCGCTGGGCATCTCTGACCTTTCTTGCTCCCAGTGTTGAAGCTGGACGCGCAATGGATTTAACGCCGCAGCCTCCAACCTCAGGGCACCCCTTTGAAGCTCCGCTTCAATCCAATGTTGGAGATCTAATTCATCAATCAATGAACCATTCTGGATCAAAACTTCAAGACCCTCGGAATAGCTAAAAGCGCCAACGGGCAAGGCAGGACTCACCAACTGCAGCAATGCAAGCGATGTCATGCGTGCTGATGGCCGATGTAAGCACCGCCTTCTGGCATGAAGGGACGGCAACACCGTGTCACCTTCAATCCGCGACCGTTAAGCATGGTGGCGAGGACGGAGTCGTTGAGCAACAACAGCTCATGCTCATGCAACTCAAGAGCCACATGACGATTTCCTAGGTGATAAGCAGCTTCAAGCAATGCAAGCGGCGTTGCTGCCTCCACTCGCAACAACTCCTCAGGAGCCGCAGTCACCAGCACATGCACCTGATGATGCGCATCGGTGAGGCGATCACCTGGTGTTAACGGGCGCTCACGCGGCAGCTGCAACAACACGTCTCGACCACACACTGTGCGACGACGTCCGCGCAGCACCGTGCGCTGATCCGCACTCAGCGGCAACTCCATGGCCGCCGGGGTGGCGTCCGGCAATGGCTCCTCAGACAAGAGGCGATGGTCCAACACGATCAAGCCAACATCCAAGGGTTCAGACAGCCAAAGAGATCACACAACAAAGACTGCCCAAACAGCACACTTTTATTTGGTAGTGCTTGCTACAGAGCTAAGCAGAGTTGGCGTCGAGCGTGCGTAGATGCATCGACTTGACCCATGGCACGGCACCTGCAACCTGCTGTTTGCTGAAGGCCGCAGCGGCAGTCAATTTCAGGGGGGCTGCACCGCGCCCCTTAAGTTAATGCGCGCCGGGCGGGGGAAGAACGGGCGCTGCGAGCTGCCACTGCTTCACACCGCTGGCGGTCTCGTGGGGGGAGATCAATTGAGCATCAACCTCAGCTTGAAATCGAACAGTCGCTGCCTGATCACCAGCGTGGCCGCGCAAAAGGTGTATGGATCCGTCGGTCGCAGCCAACGCCATCCCCGAGGTGCATGGGCCCGCCAACAGGTGGTGGCAGAGCTGGATGCAGAGAGCGATTTGGAGTGGCTACCCCAAGAGCTTGTGCTCTACGCCGACGCTCTGTTTGAGCAAAACCTCAGCGTCACCTTGCCGATGGATGGATCCTTTCTCAGCGCAGAAATTGTGCGTCTCGGGCGCACTGCCGCAAACGAAACCTTGGGGCGGGGGTGCTGGAGATCAGGCGTTCAGATCCAACGCCAAACGCCTGAAGGTCAGCGCTGGGAACTTGTTGACAGACTCGAAATCAGCGACGCAGCGCTGAAGGGAATCCATGGACTCAATCAACAACCCGTCTTCGGCACCCTGGTTTGGGCGGCACCCTTCCCTCTTCCTACAGAAACGATCAACACCCTCATCGATGACGTTCGGCAAGATCGAGAGGATCTCGAAGGCCAGATGCATTGCGGCGTTCTCCCCCAGGGGCTGATCGCCCGCTACAGCGGCTTCTCAAGCCGTGATGCCCGTTTTTGGTTCAGCAGAATTTGGGCTCGCACCCGTCGAGCTCGAGACCTGGCTCCTCCGCAGATTCCCAGGGTCTGGCCCTTACAAGAACATCCATTGAAGGCCTAAGCGTTCAATTTGAACATTCCGCTGGCCCAGGGAGATAGAAACTAGAAAGAGTGCAAGGTCACCATGCACCTCAGCCCCCAGGAAAAAGACAAACTTCTCATTGTCACGGCTGCGCTCTTGGCAGAACGTCGACTCCAGCGTGGCCTCAAACTCAACCACCCTGAAGCCGTGGCATGGCTCAGCTTCTTGGTTTTAGAAGGCGCACGCGATGGGAAAACTGTGGCCGACCTGATGCAGGAAGGCAGCACTTGGCTGAGCCGCGACCAGGTGATGGAGGGCATTCCAGAGTTGGTGGATGAAGTCCAAATCGAGGCGGTATTTCCCGATGGAACCAAACTCGTGACCCTGCATGACCCCATTCGCTAAGGCTTTTTTTGATGGCACCCCTCATCCCCGGTGAATTGATACCGGAACCCGGCGAACTGGAACTCAACGCCAACAGAGAGGTCACAACCCTCAGCGTTGCCAACAGCGGTGACCGCCCCGTCCAGGTGGGGTCCCACTTCCATTTCCAAGAAGCCAATGCTGCTCTGATCTTTGACCGTGACGCTGCACGCGGCCAAAGGCTTGATATTCCAGCCGGTACGGCCATTCGCTTCGAACCAGGTGATCACCGCGACGTGAATTTGATCCCGTTTGCTGGAGCACGCCGCGTGGTCGGCTTCAACGGACACATCAACGGACCCCTCGACGCCTGATTCATGCCCTATCGCATTTCCCGCCAGGCCTACGCCGAAACCTATGGGCCAACCACCGGAGACCGCATTCGCTTAGCGGACACCGACCTCATCCTCGAAGTGGAAAAAGATTTCACCACCTACGGCGATGAGGTGAAATTCGGTGGCGGAAAAGTGATTCGCGATGGGATGGGCCAATCCCAAACCTCCCGGGCTGGAGGAGCCGTTGACACCGTAATTACCAATGCCCTCATTCTTGATTGGTGGGGCATCGTCAAGGCCGATATCGGCCTAAAGGATGGCCGCATTGTCGGGATCGGCAAAGCCGGCAACCCCGACATCCAGGAAGGCGTCACCATCGTGATCGGCCCCGGCACCGAAGCGATTGCTGGTGAAGGACACATCCTCACCGCTGGTGGGATTGACACCCATATCCATTTCATCTGCCCCCAACAGATCGAAACGGCCCTGGCCAGCGGTGTGACCACCTTGATGGGGGGCGGCACTGGACCAGCCACAGGAACCAATGCCACCACGTGCACGCCTGGTGCGTTTCATATAGGCCGCATGCTGCAGGCCGCTGAGGGCCTACCCGTAAACCTGGGGTTCTTCGGGAAAGGAAACGCCAGCACCTCAGAAGCTTTAGAGGAGCAAGTACGCGCGGGAGCATGCGGTCTCAAACTGCATGAAGATTGGGGCACCACGCCTGCCGCCATTGATGCCTGCCTGTCGGTAGCCGATCAAATGGATGTGCAGGTCTGCATCCACACCGACACCCTGAATGAAGCCGGCTTCGTTGAAGACACCATCGCCGCCATCAAGGGCCGAACCATTCACACCTTTCATACCGAAGGTGCTGGCGGCGGGCATGCGCCCGACATCATCAAAATCTGCGGAGAGGCGAATGTGATTCCCAGCAGTACCAACCCCACACGTCCTTACACCCGCAACACCCTCGAAGAACACCTCGACATGTTGATGGTGTGCCATCACCTGGATCCCAAAATCCCTGAAGACGTGGCCTTTGCAGAATCACGCATCCGCCGCGAAACGATCGCAGCTGAGGACATCCTTCACGATCTCGGCGCCTTCTCGATCATCGCCAGCGATTCCCAGGCCATGGGACGGGTGGGAGAAGTGATCACACGCACCTTCCAGACGGCCCACAAAATGAAGGTTCAACGCGGAGCCCTGCCAGAAGATTCAAGCCGCAACGACAACCACCGTCTGAAGCGCTATATCGCCAAAGTCACCATCAATCCAGCGATCGCCCATGGCATCAGCAGCCAAGTTGGGTCTGTAGAGACAGGCAAACTCGCCGATCTGGTGCTCTGGAAACCAGGATTCTTTGGGATACGACCGCAACTCGTCGTGAAAGGCGGATCGATCGTCTGGGCCCAAATGGGTGATGCCAACGCCTCAATCCCCACACCTGGGCCTGTACATGGAAGACCTATGTTTGCCGCCTTTGGCAAAGCCCTTGCCCCCAGTTGCCTCACCTTTTTGAGCGATGCAGCCCTCAACGACAACATCCAAAGCAAACTCGGACTGGAACGCACCTGTATTGCCGTAGAACACACCCGTGACGTTGGCAAAAGTGCACTGAAACTCAACTCAGCACTTCCCAACATGAGCGTGGATCCACAAACCTATGAGGTGTTCGCCGATGGCGAGCTGCTCACCTGTGAACCAGCGGAGGTGCTTCCCCTGGCGCAGCGTTATCTGCTTCTTTGACCACGACCGGCCAAAGAACATCGTCCAGAATGACATCAGTAAATGGTCAGCAAAATATTCCTAGACCAAAAAATGGTTCTCTTCACTGCTTGATCACCGACACATTAATCCAGAAAAAGTATTAACCGAAACCAAAAAACTATCCTTCGAACCAGTTCGTGTTCCGATCAAGCGATCGGTAACAAACAACACGTGGCCCAACAGACATGCAGATCTTTGATATCTGAGTTCAATGGTGAGCCAATGTTCAATGAGTATCGGCCAACCCTCGGTTACGACGAATATTTTTGTCGAAAGCAATCTGCTCCCAGAGCAGATTTGGAGCCACTGCTGTCGTCGCTTGGGCAGATTGGGCTCACGGAACTGAATCGAAATCATGCTTCGGCCGGAAACCTCCTCCGACGACTAGGCGCCACCTTCCGGCTGAATGGCGCAGGATTAGATGGGGGAGAAAGGATCCTGCCCTTCGATCCCCTGCCAAGGCTCATTCACCTCAACGATTGGGCCAAGCTCGAACGTGGTCTTCTTCAGCGCTTGGAAGCCATCGATCGGTTTTTAGCCGACGTTTATGGACCACAGAGAATCCTGAAGGATCGTGTCATTCCCAGGGAAGACGTGGAAAGCTCTCAGGGCTGGAGGCCCCAGATGCAAGACATCCAGCTCCCGTTGAATCGCTGGTGTCACATCTCAGGACCGGATCTCATCCGCGACGAAGAAGGCACATGGCGCGTGCTGGAAGACAACCTGCGCTGTCCATCCGGTGTGGCCTATTTCCTCGAGAACCGACGGGTGATGAAGCGGTTATTTCCCAGCCTGTTTGCTGGTCGAACCGTTCAACCCATCGACGACTATCCCTCGAGATTGTTGCAAACACTGCAGGACTTAGCTCCTTGGGCAGATTCACCACGCGTTGTGCTGCTCACACCAGGAGTGTTCAACAGCGCTTACTTCGAACACAGCTACCTCGCTCAACAGATGGGCGTTGCCCTGGTGGAAGGGCGTGACTTGATCTGCGAAGACGGCCGCGTTTGGATGCGCAGCACCACTGGACGAGAAGCGGTGGATGTGATTTACAGACGAATCGATGACGATTTCCTCGATCCAAAAGTGTTCCGTCGCGATTCGGCACTTGGCGTGCCTGGATTGATGGATGTTTTGCAAAATGGCCGCATCGGCATCGCCAATGCTCCAGGAACTGGGGTCGCCGACGACAAATTGATCTACGCCTATGTACCAAAAATGATCCGTTATTACCTTGACGAAGAACCGATTATCGACAACGTCCCCACTTATCTCTGCTCCCAGCCAGATGATCGCCAATACGTTTTAGAAAACCTGGAAAAACTTGTAGTGAAGTCTGTGGCTGAAGCAGGGGGTTATGGAATGTTAATCGGACCACAGTCAAGCCGAAGTGAAATCGCAGAATTCGACTCAAAAATTAGAGCAAATCCTCGAAATTACATTGCCCAACCAACATTACAACTCTCGACCGTTCCCTCACTAAGCAATGGAGAATTGTTTCCTTGTCATGTGGATTTAAGACCGTATGTTTTACGCGGAGCATCGAACTGGGTCAGCCCGGGTGGACTCACTCGCGTCGCCCTGAAACGTGGCTCCCTTGTGGTGAACTCATCGCAAGGAGGAGGTTGTAAAGACACATGGGTTGTTGGTGACAGCCAGATTGTCAAAGACAGGCAGGTTGAACCAAGCATCCAGGAGGCAATGCCGTGCTGAGCCGGGTTGCCGACTCCTTGTATTGGATTAATCGATATGTGGAACGCGCAGAGAACATTTCTCGTTTCCTGGAAGTGAGTGAAGCCATGGCGTTGGATTGCCCACCCGGCAGCGCCGGACCATGGCTTCCACTCATTGATGCCAGTGGAGACAGGCAGAGCTTTGATCAAGTCTACCCACTGCGATCTCCGCAAGATGTCGTGGGGTTTTTGCTCCTTGATCGCGACAATCCCAACAGCATTCTGAGCTGCATTGCCAATGCAAGAGAAAATGCTCGCCAGATCCGTGATGTGATCACCACAGAAATGTGGGAGCAACTGAACGACCTCTACTGGAATGTTCAAGATGGTGAATCAATCTGGCAAGAACCAGATCAAGAACAGCTCCGCAGCATCCGAAGAGGTTGCCAGCTTTTCTATGGCATTACGGATGTCACCCTAAGCCGTGATCAGGCCTGGCTCTTCAGTCAACTAGGCCGCTGGATCGAACGCGCCGACAAAACATCCAGGATCCTGGATGTGAAGTATTTTCTTCTACTACCAAACACAAAAGAAGTTGGTGGGGTTCTTGATGAACTTCAATGGATATCTCTTCTTCGTACAGCTGGGGCTTATCAGATGTACCGGCAAAGTGTTCAACAAGCAATCACTCCGTCTTCCGTGGCCAGGTTCCTTTTACTGGATCCGATCTTTCCACGATCAGTGCGCTTCTGTTTGCAACAAATCAACGACACGTTGCAGCTAATCCAACGACAACCACAGCTGGGCCCTCCTGATGATCTCGAGTGCCTGCGCGGGCAATTGCTTGCCAAGTGGAGCTATGTACGGATTGATGCCTTGATTGAGCGGGGGCTGCACGAAGCCATCGACGAATTACAGGGAGATCTCAATCAACTGCATCAGCTGATTCACGCCCGATATTTCATCACCACCGACCTTGGCTCCATTCCCACTGATCCGTCATGCGCGCTGAGCTAACCCACTGCATCACCTATCACTACGACGCTCAAATCAGTCTGAGCGAACACAGGCTCTGCATGCAACCTCGGGGCCATGGTCATCAGCGCTTAATCGATTACCAACTCAACATTTCACCCCAGCCCTGCCATAGCCATGAACTCGTAGCAGCCAGCGGCGATGCCATTCAACGCGTGCGCTTTCAAAACACCACTGATGAGCTCCGCTTCGAAGCATGCAGTCGCGTTGAAACCACGACTCCAGCACCGTTACTGAATTGTCTCAATGGGCGCGAACCCCTACTGCCCTACCCACGTGGTCGATTGAATCCAGATCTTCAAGGAGCGCTAGAGGGCTGGCTGCCGAATGGCCAACACGATCCCTCAGCAGTTGCCTTAGCTCAGGACGCCTTGATGGGCACCAACCAACAAGCGCTGCCTTTCCTCAAACAGCTCATCGAAATGATTCAAGACAGGGTGAAGTACACCCAACGCCATCAAGGAGCCGCCTGGCCAGCAGGCCGAACACTGCGAGAGCGGGTTGGGTCCTGCCGCGACCTCGCCATGCTGATGGTGGAATGCTGCCGAAGCATTGGTTTACCGGCTCGATTTGTCAGCGGGTACCACTTAGCGAATCCGGCACCCGAGTCCTACGACCTGCATGCCTGGGCAGAGATTTATCTGCCAGGTGCAGGATGGCGTGGGTTTGATCCCAGCGCCGGTGGAGAAACAACCGATCGCTACATCGTGCTGGCGAGTTCCTCCCGCCCAGATCTCACGGCAGCGATCACGGGCAGCTTCAGCGGGCCTGCATCCACGCAAAGCCACCTGAGTTGGACCATTCAAGCCACCGTTAACGACAACACCAATCAACCGAAGAACAAGACGGCTCTTATTCAGGCAGCTTGAAGAAGCGGCTCAACACCATGCAACACAGGACGAATGGCGCCTTTGGTCGTCACCAACCTCAAGGCAGGGATACGACAACTGTTATAAACACGAAACTCACGGGTCAACGATGCTCCCTGCTCACGAACCGCTTGATTGAGGACAACTGATCCATCCAAATCAGAGATGGATCGATGAAACGTTCCAGGAGGGATGCGAAGGATGTCGCCGCCAGACGCCAGACGAACAATATGAAAGGGCTGATCCCAAGCAAAATTGACCAAATAAAACGTTCGCCCTCCACTAGCGGCTAACAGGTTGTCTTCTTGATGGGGATGCAAATAAAATTGCCAAGCTCCGCTCTCCTCTGCATCCGGCGGACTCACCGCTGGCCCGCGGTGAACAACTAAGTCGCGAGCATTCGAATCAGGAATCGTGACATCAAAAAAACGAACAGATGGAGTATCGCGAAAACGCGTATAAGGAATAAGCTCGAACATCTCAACAAAAAATTAGAAATTAGCTTTAACGCCTATACCTCGTTTAATCCGTAGCGGATGCCACTCATCCACCCAAATAAGCCATCTCAGCGTGATGGTTTGCTGGCTGCTCTAACCCACGCTGTTCACTAAAACGATCTAAACGGCGCGTCCACAGACCAGTCATCACCTCTGTAAGCACAGAATCGGAGACATCCTCTCGAAGCCATCGGCGCAAATCAAGGCCTTCACTGGCAAAGAGACAGGTAAATGCTTGACCATCTGCAGTAATCCGAAGACGGTTGCAATCAGAACAGAAGGGTTCTGTAATTGAGGCAATGGTGGCAACAGAACCTTCACCATCTTCGTAGATCCATTGACCACTTGTTCCACCAGGTTGACGACCAAGGGATTGAAGCGGCCAATGGCTGTGAAGAAGCTGAATCATCTCACTGGCCGGCATAACTTGATCCCGACACCAACCATTTCGATTGCCTACATCCATATATTCGATCAAACGCAATGGCAATCCTTGTGTCCTTGCAAAACGCGCCAATGGAATCAGCTGATCATCATTTTGACCGCGTTGGATCACGGCATTTAGCTTGAGACGACCTCGCGCAGGATTGAATCCCGCAGCACGAGCTGCATCAATTCCCGCCAAGACGCGCTGAATGAGAGCCTTCCCCGCCTCAGGACCAGAACGCAAGCCAGCCATACGGGCAATACTTGCTCCATCAACGGCATCCAAGCTAATTGTGATGCGATCCACTCCCATATCGCGCAACCGTCTCGCCTTCTCATCATTGAGGAGAGAACCATTGGTGGTGATAGCCACGTCTTTCAAACGACTAAAAGGATGAACAACCTTCTGCCTTGCAAGCGAGAGTTGATCAAGAAGCGGCCAAAGGCGATCGGTGAGCAAAGGTTCACCACCTGTTAGTCGAAGCGTATGGGCTCCTAACTGACAGGCCGCATGGATCAAGCGAAGTTGATCGCGAGTGGACAACAAACCTGGAGGCTCAATGCTTTCTGGACAGCAATATCGGCACGCTAAGTTACATCTTGCAGTTAGAGACAACCTTAAAACTCCCAGCGGCCTAGCAAGGAGATCAATGACAGCTGATGGCTTCATCATTCCTCAAGGGTTCCTAGATCAGCAGGACAGTTGAGATTTCGCAAAGCCCCATAAGGCAAGGCAAGCACCCGATGCGGCACCCTCCCAAGCCAATCATGCATGCTCAGTCGATCAGCAGCCAACTGACTCCACAAGGCATCGCGATAGACACTGTGGTTGGGATAAACAGCAAACAAAGGCTGAAGCTGGTTTCCGTCATGTGAAACCACAGCCACAGAAGGCTGCTCCTGCCAAGCATGAATCAGCCGGACCAGGGTCGAAGAGTCCAAGCAAGGCATATCAACTGGAAGGACCAGTAGAGCGAGCACCTTCGCCTGACCAAAAACCGCCGACAACGCAGCCAAAGGGCCCTGACCGGGAAAAGGGTCAGACTTGCAGTCAACACCTTTAAGCGTCGACACCAACTGACGATGACTCGAGATTGAACTCACCACATCAACTGGCAGATCTAGATGACGGCACAAACCAATACTGTGCGTCAACCAACAGCCACCTTGTGGATGAGCAAGAAGAGATTTGTCTCTTCCCATGCGACAACTCATCCCTCCACTAAGCACACAAGCGCGAAGTCCTTGCAGCATTGGCAGGTCCATCGCAGACAAATCGCCGTACAAAGCAGACTCTTTCAATGTAGCGAATAAAACAAAAGTGAACAGATCAGCATTGGCATAGTCCTTAGTTGGTATCAAACACAACCATGAGGGTCAGAGCCTAATGATCAAATAGAAAGGCGGTTTGCATGTGCGCCGCTCCTTGATTCCTCAGCGCATTTTTCAGAAGCCGGGGTTGATTTACACACATTTAGACCCCCCATGCTTGGAGAACTCTGGTCGTTCCAGGGGAGATATCGAACTCTTCATCTCACCTGGTTCGCATTTTTTCTGACCTTTGTCGTCTGGTTCAACCTGGCGCCTTTGGCAACCACCGTTAAAGCCGATTTGGGTTTAACTCTCGGTCAAATCCGCACCGTTGCGATCTGCAACGTGGCTCTCACGATCCCAGCCCGCGTTCTGATTGGAATGCTCCTCGACAAATACGGGCCTCGACTGACCTATTCCAGCCTGCTGGTTTTTTCGGTCATTCCTTGCCTGATGTTCGCCTCAGCCCAAGACTTCAATCAACTCGTGGTGGCACGCCTGCTGTTATCCATCGTGGGTGCAGGCTTTGTGATCGGGATCCGCATGGTTGCCGAATGGTTCCCTCCGAAAGAGATTGGCCTAGCTGAGGGGATTTATGGCGGTTGGGGCAATTTCGGATCAGCGTTCTCGGCCTTAACACTCGTAGGACTAGCCGGATGGCTCTCGTTCTCAGGCGGGTTTGAACTTCCCTCAGGCGCTGTCCTTAATTGGCGTGGTGCAATTGCTCTGACGGGAATTATTTCTGCTGTATACGGCTTTATTTATTACTTCAACGTTAGCGATACACCCCCTGGAAAAACTTATCAAAAGCCTGAGCGCACAGCTGGATTGGAAGTCACATCAATGCGTGATTTCTGGGGATTGTTAGGAATGAATGTTCCGTTTGCAGCCATTCTTTGTGTCCTCTGCTGGCGCTTACAAAAGGTTGGTTTCCTGAATGCAGGAACGTATCCACTGGCGTTAGCTGCGGTTCTTATCTGGTTTATCTTTCAAACCTGGGGAATCATTCGCACCAATCGAGAACTGATCATGGGTACAAAAACATACCCGAAAGAAGATCGCTACGAATTCAAGCAGGTTGCCATCCTTGAACTCACATACATTGTGAATTTTGGATCAGAGTTGGCCGTTGTTTCAATGTTGCCAACATTTTTCGAAACCACTTTTGATCTCCCCAAAGCAACCGCTGGAATCCTTGCCTCCTGCTTTGCTTTTGTGAATCTTGTCGCTCGCCCCGCTGGTGGTCTGATCTCCGACAAACTTGGCAGTCGTAAAAACACAATGGCGTTCTTAACTGGCGGTCTGGGTATTGGTTACCTCGTCATGAGCATGATCAAACCTGGCACATTCAGCGGAACCACAGGGATCATCATCGCTGTGTTGATCACCATGCTGGCCTCTTTCTTCGTTCAATCAGGAGAAGGAGCTACCTTTGCACTCGTTCCTTTGGTGAAGCGACGCGTCACAGGCCAAGTTGCTGGTTTGGTTGGCGCCTATGGCAACGTCGGAGCTGTAACTTACCTCACAATTTTTAGTTTGCTTCCGATGTGGATGGGTGGGGGTAAAGATCCTTCTCCAGAAATCATCGCAGCCTCCAATAGTGCTTTCTTCCAAGTCTTGGGGGTCGCTGGCCTGATTGTTGCTTTCTTCTGCTTCTTCTTCCTCAAAGAACCCAAAGGTTCCTTCGATGACTTGCATGAAGGAGAAACATCGACTCCTGAATTCGCCAACAGCTGATTCCTTATATCTGTTCGTATCTGCAAAGCACCCGGCGCCATTGGCTCCGGGTGTTTCTAATACCCACTTGAAATCATGGCAGAACCAACCACAACCATTCGCAGTCAATGTCCTTATTGCGGAGTGGGGTGTGGTCTGGACTTACGACCACCAGCCCAAAAAGGGGAGGCCGTGCGTCGAGATGCAGAGGGGACCCCAATGTGGACGGCACGAGGGAATCGACTGCATCCATCAAGCCTCGGCCAAGTTTGCATCAAAGGGGCAACAGTCGGAGAAGCCCTGTCGAGGGGAAGACTGGATCAACCCTTTGGACGCAACAGTCTTGATGACGACTTCCAACCGATCAGCTGGGATGAAGCGCTTGAGCGCATCTCAAGCCAGATCAAAACTAGCCTCAAATCCAAAGGACCAGAGGCCATCGCCATGTATGGATCTGGGCAATTTCACACCGAAGACTATTACTTGGCGCAAAAACTCCTCAAAGGAGCACTTGGAACGAACAACTTTGACGCTAATTCAAGACTCTGCATGAGTTCTGCTGTTGCGGGTTACACCCGTAGCTTGGGCTCAGATGGTCCCCCCTGCAGCTACGAAGACCTAGACCATTGCACGGTGGCGTTTCTGATCGGAACCAACACCGCTGAATGCCATCCAGTGCTCTTTCAACGATTACTAAAACGAAAAAAAAGACACCCTGGCTCCGTCACCATTGTGGTGGTGGACCCACGCCAAACCGATACCGCAAAGGCTGCTGACATTCATTTAGCAGTCGCTCCTGGGAGTGACCTTGCCCTCCTTCACGGCATTGCCCACCTGGTGATCCGTGAAAACGGACAAGACCCAACGTTTATCGATAACTGCACGGACAACTACGACGCCTTTTTTGATGTCGTAGCCCGCTGGACCCCTAGACGTGTGGCCTTATTTTGTGGCATTCCGGAAAAACGTCTACGGGAAGTCGCCCAACTGTTTCATCGGCGCGAAAAAGTCTTGAGCCTCTGGTCGATGGGTGTGAATCAACGGCGCGAAGGAACAGCCGTCGTGGGTGGAATCATCAATCTGCACTTATTGACAGGTCAAATTGGCAAAGAAGGAGCTGGACCCTTCTCCTTAACAGGGCAACCCAACGCCATGGGAGGCAGAGAAGCAGGCGGTCTCTCCCACCTTCTTCCCGGATATCGTCAAGTTACGAACCCGGAGCATCGTGCTGAAGTCGAGCACTCCTGGGGGTTTTCTGAGGGGAAAATTGACTCCAAGCCTGGACTAACGGCCTGGCAACAGGTAGAGGCAATGGAACGGGGAGAGCTGGATTTGTGGTGGGTCGTTGCGACGAACCCTCTCGTGAGCATGCCAGATTTAGATCGCGTCAAAACAGCGATGCAGCGCTGCCCATTGGTCATCGTTAGCGAAGCCTATGCAGACTCTGAAACATCGCATTACGCCCATCTTCTTCTGCCAGCTGCTCAATGGAGCGAAAAAGCTGGAACCATGACCAACTCTGAGCGCAGGGTGACTTACTGCCCAGCATTCAGGAATCCCCATCGAGAAAGCCGCCCCGATTGGGAAGTGTTTGCCGAGATCGGAAGGCGCTTAGGGTTTGAAGAACAATTCACATACGCATCTGCGGCTGAAGTTTATGCAGAATTTACAGCACTAACGAAAAAACGATTATGTGATGTCTCAGGGCTAAGTCATAACGTTCTGGACAAAGAAGGACCCCAACAATGGCCATTTCCTCAAAACAGTTCACCATCTCAAGAGTCAAAACGGCTGTACACCAATCACAAGTTTTTAACCACAAATGGACGAGCAAGGTTCTGTAGCGACCAACCACTTGGTCTTGCAGAACCACCTTGTGACACCTACCCACTGGTCCTCACTATTGGCCGTTATCTCGGACAGTGGCACACGATGACTCGGACAGGAAAGGTGGAGCGCTTAAAAACGATGCACCCAGAACCCCTCTTAGAAATTAACCCTAAAGATGCAGATCAGTTTGCGGTGAAGCATGGAGAGCTCGCCGCGGTGAGCTCCCGAAGGGGCCAACTCACCGCTCGTGTGAAAGTCACAGACAAAATCCGACGGAGCACAGTCTTTCTTCCGATGCATTGGGGATTCACGCAAACTCAAGCCTGTGAAGTGAATGCTCTGATGCATGAACAGGCTTGCCCCATATCAAAGCAACCGGAATTAAAAGCAAGTGCAGTCATTGTCGCTCCAGCAGTTTCTGTCATCAAACCAATCGAACAGGAAGCGGGGCGCTTAGAAGCGCTTCGAAAATTGATCAACCCAGTATTTCGCTAAAAGCAGCATCCAAGTTGTGATGATCATGGCCAGGACGGGCCAATTTACATAAGGCAAAACGCTCTAATTCAAACAAAGAAGCCCATTGGTTCACATTAATAACAATCGATTTTTTCAAGGCAGATTCCTGCACAATGCTGGGCAGTTCTCCCAACACTTGCCAAGGTTCATCCACAGCTAAGGGCAGGTCTTTGGCCATCCCCTCCGCCAACAGCCGAGTAAGAAGTCGCAAGTGCTCACGCAACTCATTCAAAACTGGCAACTCATCAGGCCAATCCACAAGCATTTGGCGCTGTTCCTGAGTGAGCTCAAGCCAATGACTCAATTTTAATTTGACGCCAATGAGATCTAGCTTCCGACGCACACAAAGAGGGATGCACCGCCAGTTCCCCACAAAATCCTTCTCAAACCCAAAGCAATGGCTGGCTTGATTCATGCATTTAACGACATAAATTGTTCACTTTGAACCATTTGCAGATATCGCCCACCGAAATGGTTTCAATCGCAACTTCGAACTCCTTCATCCAAAGAGAAGATTTCGCGAGTTTATGACCTGTTCTGTGCGTTTAGCCATTTCCCTTGGACTTCTTCTTGGCTCTCTTCACGGCTGGTACACCAGCGAAGCCAATGCACATGCAGGCACGCCCTACGGCCTCAAGAATGTGAATTATCCTGGAGCTTTTGCCTCATTTGGTAGCGATTCACTCAACACGTTTCCATAGTGAGAGTCTGAATTCTTCAACTTAGGCATGAACTCTGGGGTCGTCTCTACAGGGAATCGCAGTCAAATCGCCATAGCAACGGGCTTTTTAGGAGCCTTCATTGTTGGGTCGCTTGCAGTACAAATGGTGCGCAGTCAAGCTGGCGTTGCCATCGGCGACAATCAAGCCAGCGCAAAAGTGGAGCCTGTGATTGGCTCACCAGCCACCCTCTGGGCCGAGTTGGGATCCCGCAGCGAAGTTGTTGAGCAAGTTGCGTCTTCAGCAGCCACCAGCTCATCTCCAAAAGCCGAGGTGGCTCCAGTTGTGGGCTCTGAAGCCACACTTTGGTCTGCCTTTGGCAGCCGCTAAGCATGGAAAAAGGCCTCACTCACCTCAACGCATCCGGTGATGTTCACATGGTTGATGTGGGTGATCGCCTCCCCACGCGACGCGAAGCAAGCGCTAGGGGTTGCCTTCAAATGCAGCCAACCACGCTGGAACTGATCCGTTCCGGCAATACGCCGAAAGGTGATCTCCTTGCTGTTGCGCGAGTCGCTGCCATCCAAGCAGCGAAACGTACCTGGGAACTGATTCCCCTTTGCCACCAGTTACCACTCAGTGGCGTGGAAGTCACGATCGAACCGGATTCCTCATTACCGGGACTAATTCTGTGCTGCCGGTGCCGCACAACACACAACACGGGTGTGGAGATGGAATCCATGACAGCGGTATCCATTGGATTGCTGACGCTTTACGACATGCTGAAATCGATTGATCCCGGGATGACCTTGGGACAGGTCGCTCTCACCCACAAGGACGGAGGCCGCAACGGTGCCTGGTCCCGCTGAGCCCTATGGCCGCGAAGGATTACCTCTTAACGAAGCTAGAGAGCGGCTGCTCAAACACATCAAGCCAATCAAAGGCCTAACAACGGTGCCCCTTGACGAGGCTCTAGGGCGCGTCAATGCCAAACCAATCAACGCTCCTGTCTCGATCCCAGGGTTCCGAGCCTCAATTATGGATGGCTATGCCTTAGGACAACACCATCAACCGAGTGTCGGCCAACAATGGACCCTTCACGGCCGCTCAGCCCCGGGATCTCCATTTAATCGAGTCTTAAACGCGGGTGAAGCTATCCGTATCTTGACCGGCGCACCCCTCCCAGAGGGAGCAGGCTGGGTTTTGCCTCAGGAATGCGTGGAGACGAGCCAAACGCAACTGAGCTTGGCTGCTGAAGTTTCGGATCAACCCTGGATCCGAGCCGAAGACGAAGAATGCAAAGCCGGGGATCGATTGATCAATCCAGGCCTGCGCTTAACGCCTTCCCAGCTTGGACGCCTGGCAGGTTGCGGCGTAGCCACACTGGAGGTCCATCTCAAACCTCGCATTGGCCTCCTAATCAGCGGCGATGAGCTTGTGCCAGCCGGGCTAGAGCGACGCGCAGGAGCCATATGGGAAAGCAACAGCACCCTGCTTGAGGCGATCCTGAACAGCCTCCATCAGGTGGTCCATACAAAATGTGTGATTCCCGATCAGCCAGAAGCCTTGCGGCGGGCCTTAGCTGAGCTCAGCAACACCTGCGATGTTGTAGTGAGCACAGGCGGAATTTCAGCAGGAGACAGTGACTGGATCCGAGCGCTTGTAAGTGAATTGGGGCAAGTGAATTTCTGGAAACTATTTCTAAAGCCCGGACGCCCCTTTGCCTTCGGGCACATCAACAATCAAAGAGGGGGTGTGCCTTTCTTTGGCCTCCCTGGAAACCCTGTTGCTGCAGCGATCACAGCCCTGCAACTGCTTTGGCCAGCCTTACAGCTCTTGGAGGGTCAACAAGAGCCTGAGTTCTTTCCACGCGTCAAAGTCAAGCTGGCCAACGCTTTGGCTCGCCGGCCAGGACGCCCCGAATTAGCCCGCGCACACTTGGAGGTCAATGCCAGCGGAGAGCTGATGGCGCGGGTGAGCGATTCTCAAGCCTCATCCCGCATTGGCTCTCTGGTTCAGAGCGATCTGTTGCTGGAGATTCCAGCACAAACCGGACGGTTAGAAGCCGGCGAGAGTCTTTGGGCGCAACTCATGCGAGCACGCCTCCTCTAAAGAGGGAATCAAAGCGGCGTATTTCCACTAACCCAGGTGCCTTGTCCATCCCTCCACTCTTTTTTCCAAAGAGGGGCCTGATGCTTGATCGCTTCAAGCAAAGCCATGCAACAACGTTGCGCAGGACCACGCCGATCAGCCTCAATCGCCACAAGCACGATGACCTCATGAGGCGATAAGCGCCCAACCCGATGGATCACAAGCGCTGCAGTCGCGCCATGCGCCATCAACAACCGTTCCGCATCCTCACGGATCAAGCTTTCGCACAGTCCTGGATAGTGCGTGAGCTCAAGCGCTTCAAGCGAACTCCCATGTTCAGCAACATCCCGAACCCGTCCACTGAATGAGGCTAAAGCAGCCGCAGTCGATGACCATTCAGACAACTGAATCCAAGGATCAAAGGGTTGGCTGTGAATCTCAACTGTTATTTCCAGTTTTTGTGTCATCCCCTCAACCTCCGGTAAAGGGTGGAAGAAACGCAACTTCATCCCCTATTTGCACAGGGGTCAGCGAACTCACCAACCGCTGATTAATCGAGATCTGCACAGACGCAGGGCGAGGTCCAAGCTTCAACTGATCCCAAATGTCTTCAGCCGTCACAACATCTTTGTCAGGAAGAAACACAGACTGTTCATCCCAGCCAGCCTGATCTCGAAGCGAAGCAAACAACAACACCTGGAGTGTTCTCTCCGGAGATTTCGTCATAGGAAACAACTTCAAGCCCTGCTTCGTTCTAGCGTTATCTTTCGTTCGCGATGCTGGAGCTGGCCCTCTCAATTGCTCTCCTCACCATTTCCGACCGACGCACCAGGGCGGAAGACACCAGCGGTGATGCACTCGAACAACGTTTAACGGCAGCAGGGCATCAACTCAGCGATCGGCGTATCTGCCCTGATGATCGTTACCAGATCCGCTCAGAACTCAGTCAGTGGATTGCCGATCCAAGCGTTGATGTGGTGATCACAAGCGGGGGAACAGGCCTGACAGGCCGAGACGGTACCCCAGAAGCGATCGCCCCATTGCTGGACAAAACCATCGACGGTTTTGGTGAACTCTTCCGGGTTCTTTCCTACGAGAGCATCGGGACCAGCACCTTGCAAAGTCGATGCCTGGCAGGCGTCGCCAACGGAACCATCGTCTTCGTGCTTCCCGGTTCTTTAGATGCCGTTCAAACAGCTTGGGACCGACTCATCTCCAGCCAATTGAATGCAAACACCCTTCCTTGCAACCTCGTACAACTTCTGCCGCGATTACGAGAAGCATCCTGGAAAGAAAAGGTGGATCCCGATTAGGGCGTTGAGGGGCCTCAGGCGTCTACGTCATTTAGCTGCCAAAGGATCAAAATTCAGAATGGAATCGGCATGGTCACCGCCGCGGGCTCAGGCGCACAGGCAGCCACTTGTTGGCTCACCACATCACCCACCACCACGATGGAAGGCGAAGCAAAGTTCTCTGTTCGAGTGGCCTCTGCCACCTCGCGCAGAGGTGCCTTGAGGCATCGCTGACCAACCACGGTGCCCTGCTGAACAACAGCAACAGGGGTCTCTCCGTCCAAACCGCCAGCGATCAATTCCTCAGCAATTCGCGGGAGATTATGCAAACCCATGTAAATCACTAAACCATCACTCGCGGTGGCCAGAGCGCGCCAATTCACGGAGGGGCGACGTTTATCGATCTCCTCATGACCGGTCACAAAGGTGACCGAGGAGCCGGCACGCCGATGGGTCACTGGTATTCCTGCATAAGCCGGAGCAGCAATACCCGAGGTCACACCCGGCACCACCTCAACAGCAATGCCATGGGAGACCAAATGGGCGGCCTCTTCACCTCCGCGTCCGAAAAGAAAAGGGTCGCCTCCTTTTAAGCGCACCACAGTTTGATGGCGCTGACCCAAAGCCACGAGCACCGAGTTGGTGCTGGGCTGCGGAACGGAATGATGCCCCCGGCGTTTACCGACGAAGTGGCGCTCACAGGTCTCGGGGACAAGCTCGAGAACCTCACTAGGAACCAATGAGTCGTAAACAAGGGCATCGCAACATCGCAGTAGACGATGCGCTTTGACGGTAAGAAGGTCTGGATCTCCTGGTCCCGCGCCAACGAGATACACAGTTCCTGTGTTGGTCGAGTCAGTCACGGCAATGCAGCAAGACAATGGATCAGACCCTGACGGAGCACAGGATCTTCAAGGAGAGAAGGCAAACCGCCAGCCTGACGCAGCGCCTCCGACATCCGGTTAGGGGCTAACGAAAGCGGTAATGGAACCATGGTTGGATGATCAACAACAAACCTATCCCAACGATCAAAGGGCACAACGGGCAGATCAAAGCGGCGTTGCAGTGAAGTGAGGAAACGATCCGACAGCCCTGGCCTTAATGGGTGGTGAATCAGCGCTAGCGAGGGGTGCTGGACAGAAACGTCAGCGATCCAACGAGACATCAGGAACCACCAAAACTCCCAAGAGCCAAGAAACGGAAGCGGCTTCACTGCGACACCCTCACCCCTCAACCGGTCCCGAATCTGAGGAACATCACAGCGCGCATGGCTGCCAGGAAGCAACAGCAGGGGCACCAACCATTGGGATGCACAATCGCGCCGTGCTGGCTTCGGGCTCTCCGCCGTTAATACCTCTAGTTCTACTGAGGCTTTTCGGAGCTCACCGACAGCAATCAACAGCTCCTGAAAGCAGGGGGGAACAACTCCACCAGAACGGCCGTGAATCACCAAGCGCAGGCCGTACTCACGACCAGGTTCCGCACGTTTACGTAGCAACGGCCACGGATCGAAACCCACCGGAACTGATGAAGTCGAGTGGTCACGATTCATGCATGCATGACTTACTACGGCAGAAAGCATTCTCGCGCTCCCATACACCCAACAGCTCGCAGCAGCCGGGCACCAAAACGATTTCGCAATGACTTTGACCGCGACTTAGCAGCCATGGCAAGGGTTTGGTCGATGATCCGCCAAGGAGCCGTTCGCTGGATCGGTGAAATCGGTCGCCAATACTGAATCAAATTCTTGGATCCAATGACGGATCTATCGAGCCAGAAACCAGGAGACTTTCCTGTATCACATCAAACATAATTTCGAGCTCGTGATGGCCAATTTGGTTCCAACCGATACCGAAAGGGCACACCACTCATCGCTATAAACGTTTCCTCCAGCACGCCCCAATCTGATGTGCTGGGAATCTCGCCAACCGACGAATTCCTCTATCAATCAGTCGTGCTATGAGCATTCAAATCCCGACAAGAACATTCCTAGAAAACAAGAAACTCAACAAGATTGAACAGAACAAAGCTTCAAAAGATGGGCTTCTTGTGGGCGATGAAATTGAGGAGTTTGCTCGGATTGGCTGGGAAGAAGTAGACGAAACCGATCTACAGCTTCGCCTGAAATGGTATGGAATGTTCTGGCGTCCCAAAACTCCCGGCAAGTTCATGCTTCGCCTACGAGTCCCCAACGGTGTGCTCAGCAATCAGCAGCTACGCGTTGTTGCTTCCATTGTTGAACGCTACGGAGAGAATGGAAGTTGCGACATCACAACTCGCCAAAATCTCCAACTTCGAGGAGTCTTACTTGACGACCTGCCAGATATTCTCAAACGCCTTAAATCAGTCGGACTGAGTTCAATTCAATCGGGTTTTGACAACCCTAGAAATGTAACAGGCAACCCATTAGCAGGAATTGACCCGAACGAAATTGTTGATACACGCCCTTTTACAACTGAATTGCAAGATTTCCTAACCAACCATTGTGAAGGGAATCCAGAATATTCCAATCTCCCTCGCAAGTGGAATACTGCCGTTGCGGGTGCCAAGGATAATTTTTTACTGCATAACGACATCGTCTTTCATCCCGTCAAACGTGATGGTGTGATGGGTTTCGGGGTCTGGATCGGAGGGATCCTCTCCTCTCAGATGAATGCCTACGCGCTGCCTATGAATGCATGGGTCAAGCAAGATGAGATTTGCAAAATGACGGATTGCGTCATCCGCTTGTGGCGTGACAATGGTGAACGTGATAAGCGTCCTAAAGGGCGCTTTCGCATGTATCTCGACCAACTTGGCGTCGAAACCTTCAGGAACAAAGTTGAAGAACTTTTTGGCCCTCTAGCCGAAGATCCAGGTTCAGTCTTCAATGACACACCACGGTCTCACTACGGAATTCATCCTCAAAATAATCCAGGCGAATTTTTCGCGGGGCTTCATGTGAACGTTGGGCGACTCACTGCCAATGATCTTCACGATTTAGCCACTGCAAGCCTTGAATATGGATCTGGCGAAGTGCGTCTAACGGAGGACCAGAACGTCATCATTGTGGGGCTCTCCACAGACAATCTCGACGCATTTCAAGCTGACTCCTTGCTGCAACGCTTCCCCCTGCAACCGGGAGCCATCGCGGCGGGAACGGTCTCCTGCACAGGAAACACTTACTGCAGTTTTGGTCTCACCAACACCAAAGACCAAGCCATTGCTGCAGCGAACCAACTCGATGCAGAGCTCGAGCTTCCCGAAGAGCTGAAGATCCATTGGACCGGATGTCCCAACACCTGCGGGCAAGCCTTCATGGGTGCCATTGGTTTGACAGGCACGAAGGCAAAAAACAGCAAAGGCGAAATGGGTGAGGGCTACACCTTGAGCATCGGAGGATCGCAAGGCGAAAATCCACAGATCGGGGAAGTGCAGCAAAAAGCCATTCCCGCTGAAGACATTCAAAACGTTCTTCGACAGGTGCTTATCGAACAATTCGGAGCAAAGCCTCGAGCTTAAGCAAACCGAATTAGCTCGACGACGTCAAACCGTGGCGCTTTATTTTGAAGCCATGGTTAAACGCAATCACGAACCAAACTTTTATTCATTTCCCAATGTCTTTCAAAGGTGATTTTCTATCGCGTTTTGTCAATTGGCTCAGCGCAAGTGGTAAAGACAAAGATCCAATCTCTGTATCACCACAGCAACAAGATGTCTTCTCACGCTTAATGAATCGCGTTAGCGGTTGATTCTTTTTTCATTTACTAAACCCAATCATGAGCGCAACAGCGTCCCAGATGGACTACGTCCTACCTAATGAACTCGTCGACGGCATGATTTTGGCCGGCGGCAAGAAAGCAACCGTCAGCATTAAAAACCTGCTGATCCGTGGCTTTTACTCTGGCGCCATTCTTGGTCTTGCCGTCATCCTGGCCCTCACGGTAGGAATCCTCACAAAACTGCCATTTGTGGGATCTCTTCTATTCCCATTTGGTTTTGCCAGCATCGTCCTGTTCGGAATGGAGCTGGTCACTGGAAACTTCGCGTTGCTACCGATGGCAACATGGGCCGGCAAATGTAGCTGGAGTGCAACCTTTAGAAATTGGACATGGGTCTGGATTGGCAATTTCATCGGCACGCTCGTTGTGGCGATCATCATGGCCATCAGCCTCACCAGCGGAAGCATGGATGCTTCTGCTGAGAATGTTGGTCCACCCATTTGGGATCTTGTGGCTCAAAAAATCGTTGCTCTTAACCAGATCAACGTTGTGAAAAAGTACGAGGCCCTTGGAAGCATGGGTTTCTTTTTGGCATTCTTGCGCGGAGTTGTGGCCAACTGGTTGGTTTGCCTCGGCGTCACGATGGCTCTTGTGAGCAAAAGTGTTCCCGGCAAATTGCTTGCCTGCTGGTTGCCGATTACAGCTTTCCAAACAATGGGCATGGAGCACATTGTTGTGAACCAGTTCCTGCATACAGCTGGACCAATCCTCGGTTCAGGTGTTCCTTTCTATAAGGTGATTTTCTGGAATTTCCTCCCAGTCACCTTGGGAAATATTGTTGGAGGAATGGTGTTCATCGGCATGCTCTTCTACAGCACCCATCGCACCAAAATTTCCGATGTGCTTCCCACAGAGCATGATGAAAAGCTAGAACGTGAACTCGCCGCTGAACTCGGCGCCCGCTGACTTCAAACCATATGAGTGCCATTGATGAAGCCTCCCTTTGGGATCGGCTGGCCAATGCACGGAAGATTCCTTTGAATCCAACCTGGCTGGGAGAGGTTTTCTCTCCCAGCCTTTCTGCTGAACTCCGTTTTGCAGTGGCTGAGCGTTTGGGGATGTTCGCAGAAACAGGTTGGCCAATCATCCATGCCCTGATCGAACAGCACGGAATACATCCTGAATTGATCCATGCAGCCGGCCTATGCCATCAACCTGAAGCAAAAGATTGGTTACTCACGCAGCTGAAGCAATCCGATGATCCAGATGTCCTTTTGCTCAAGGCACTGAGTTGCTGGGGTGCAGAACTCACACTGTCTCAATATGAGCACATTCTGCAGTTGCCCAGCCAAGCACAACGCCTCGCCGGTTTAGATCTTCTCAGCTTCAAATCTCATCAACTTCAGGCCGTTGAATTACTGCAGTTGTGTGAATGCACTCTGCAAGATTGGCGTGATCCCGTTGTCATCGCCTGCATACGCTTGCTGCAGCGACGAGACGACATTGAGATCAGCACCAGGCTTGCGGTTCTGGTCCATAAAGGCTCCGATGCAGCTGCTGAAGCTGCCTTAAGAGCCTTGGGTTGCATGGCCACAACTCATAGCAAAATAGCGCTGAAGTCACTGAGTGCAGAGCTCACCAATCCAGAACGAAGTGCGCATGCCCTCCGTCAGCTTCAACAGCAATATTAAAGACATTAAAAAAAACCCGGCTAGGCCGGGCATTTTGAATGAGATCAAAAACTCACCATTTTTTATAAGGTAAGAATTTTCCACACATTGTAATCTTTACCCTGTCTCCTTTGGGATCTTCAACCTTATCCACATCCAAAGTAAAGTCGATGGCACTCATAATTCCATCGCCAAATTTTTCCTGAATAACATCTTTAAGAGGCATACCGTAGACCTGCATGATCTCATAAAAACGATAGATCAGCGGATCTGTAGGAATCACAGGATCTAGGCTTCCTTTCGTCGGAAACTCCTGCAGCGCAGCGGTAATAGCTGGATCGAGAGCCAACAATGTTGCTAATTTCTCCGCTTCTTCAGGGGATGCGGTTGCCTGTCCGTAAAAGAGAGAAGCAATCCAAACCTCATCGAGCCCAAGGGCCGCTTCTAAGTCGGCGAAGGAAAGACCCTTCGCCTTCTTTGCCGCCATGAGTGAAGCAGTAAGCGTCGATGGCGAGGGACCAGCCAAGGACGGTGCCAAAGCAGATGTTGTCATGCAATAAAAGACCAATAAAGAACTACTAGAGATCAGCAACCCTTGCGGGACCACTCAGCAGTCAACAAATCATCTACAAGATCAAGACCCAAAAAAGATGCATTGACTACCATTTCAAAAGCTCGGAGCAACCAATAGCAGCATCGGCGACAGAACGACAACGAGGGAAACAGCATCATGATTGAGCTGATGGTTAGTTCGTTTTCATGTTTCTTACCTCACCCATGAATCAGTTCGCTCAAACCCTGAATCAGGCCCTAAAAAGTATCAATAACTTCTTTACCAGTGACTCTTTGTCGTTGACCCCAGCCGTTGTGCGTGAAGCCTTTCCAAACCTGCTCATTGAACGGCTTTATTACGCCGAAGGACGTCAGCACCCATCCCACCCCCTACACGGGAGCTATGCGGGCCTTTGCAGAAGCTAGCCAACGGCTTACATAAAAGATTCTGGTATCAATGACTACCACCGAAGGAGATGATTCTGCGGAACGATCTCTTTCGGTTCCGGTCATATCAATGCAAAGCTCTCCAGAAGCCAATAAGCGTGCATGTTTCAAGCAATTGCTACGCAAAATTGGCAGTGGAGAGCACACCAGCAAAGGTTTAACGCGAAGCGAAGCCGATGAGGCCATGGAGTTGATGCTCACGGGAGGAGCTTCAGACGTTCAAATCGGCGCCTTTCTCATTGCCCATCGCATCCGCAGGCCCGAGCCTCAAGAGCTCACCGGCATGCTCGATACCTATAGACGTCTCGGGCCCTGTCTTCAGAGTGAAGCCGATCAACGCCGGCCGATCTGCTTTGGCATGCCCTTTGACGGCCGATCTCGCACGGCACCGATCTACCCCTTAACAACGTTGCTGTTGGTGGGGTGTGGACAGCCTGTGGTCTTGCAGGGAGGGAAGCGAATGCCGGTGAAATTTGGAATCACTGCCGCAGAGCTGTTCGCTTCGATCGGACTCAACTTGCAGGGACTGTCGATCAATGATGTTCAAGCAGGATTCAACCTCCATGGTCTTGCCCTCATCTATCAACCGGAACATTTCCCTCTTGGCGAGGCACTGCTTCCCGCGCGGGATGATCTCGGGAAACGACCTCCACTGGCCAGCGCCGAGCTGCTCTGGACTGCTCACCAAGGGCACCACCTGCTTGTGAGTGGATTTGTGCATCCACCAACGGAAAGCCGAGCCTGGCAAGCCCTAGAGCTGGCCGGAGAAACGGAGGTCATCACCGTGAAGGGCTTAGAGGGCGGAACAGACCTGCCGGTGAGTCGGGCCGGGATCACAGCTCGCATTCACAACTCAGGAGAACCCGAACGACACATCGTTCACCCCCGTGATCATGGCTGCTTTGGAGACGACCCCCGCTGGGAATCAGAGGAGGCCTGGGCGACACACGCCAAAGAGGCCCTTCTAGGCCAAGGGCCCATGGCCCAATCATTGCGTTGGAACGCAGGCTGCTACCTCTGGTTGAGCGGACTGAGCAAAAGCTTGGAGGACGGTGTAGAGGAGGCCCGCACCATGCAAGCCAATGGAGTTGGCACCGCCGCCTTAGAAAAACTGATCGCCTGGCGGGCGTCTGTGGGAGGGTGATTAACCGTCTCGATCGAACGTGCGCCGTCCTCACGTTCCAACGTTATTAAGTGCGTTTCTAACGCTTCTCAATGACCGACTAAGCGAAAGCATTGTTTTTCCATTGCTGCCCTTTCTGTTGGCATCGTTCAATGCCGACGGTCGCACCCTTGGTCTCTTAGCTGGCAGCTACGCCCTTGCTCAGTTCGCAGCGACTCCCTTAATCGGAGCCCTGAGTGATCGCTTCGGCCGCAGGCCTGTGATCGCCATCTGCGTCAGTGGTTCCGTCCTCGGCCTCGGACTGTTTGCGATCACCGTGAGCCAAGACTGGCCCCCAGGTGCTGTCTTACCCCTGTTTCTTCTGTTTGGGGCCCGACTCATCGATGGGGTGAGTGGTGGAACAGCCGCCACAGCAGGAGCCGTACTCGCAGACATCACCCCTCCGGAGCAACGCGCACGCGCCTTCGGATTGATCGGAGTGGCCTTCGGGCTTGGTTTCATTATCGGCCCCTTTCTTGGTGGCCAATTAGCCCGCATTGCCGTCACGGTGCCGATCTGGGTGGCAACCGGCTTCGCCGTGCTCAACCTTGTTGTTGTCCTGACGTTGCTCCCTGAAACCCATCCGGTGTCAGAACGCCGCGTTCTTCCCCGCAAACGGGAGCTCAACCCCTTCGCTCAAATCGCGCGGGTGATTGGCAATCCAGCCGTCGGGCGTCTGGCCTTGGGCTTTTTTCTGTTCTTTCTTGCCTTCAATGGCTTCACCGCAATCCTGGTTCTCTATTTCAAGCAACGCTTCAATTGGGGTCCAGAGCTTGCCACTACAGCCTTTTTGATTGTGGGGGTCGTCGCCACCGTGGTCCAGGGTGGCCTGATCGGTCCATTGGTGAAACGGTTTGGGGAGTGGAAACTCACGCTGATCGGCCTCGGTTTAGTCATCGCCGGTTGTTTGCTCATCCCCACAACCGATCCGGAGCAAGCCAGGATCGGAGTGTTTACAGCCGTGGCGATTTTGGCCAGCGGCACGGGTCTCGTGACCCCAAGCCTTCGCAGCCTCGTCTCGAGGCGCCTCAGCGATGAAGGACAAGGAGCAGCTCTTGGCAGCCTGCAAGCACTGCAGAGTCTTGGCAGTTTTTTAGGCCCACCTCTCGCTGGACTGGGCTACGACCTCCTGGGTCAAACCAGTCCGTTCTTTGGAGGCGCCGGATTACTTCTAGTCGTCGTGCTCTTGGTGACGCGCAGTCCCCTTGAGGAGTCCACAGGGTGACCGACGATTGCTACCTTTCGCTTGCGAGCACAGTGCTCTCGTCCATTTATGAGCGGCGTCATGCTTCCCGGGAACCTCTACATCAATCGGGAACTCAGCTGGATCGCCTTCAACCGGCGCGTTTTAGCTCAGGCGCTTGACCAAAGAACACAGTTATTAGAGCAGGCCAAATTCAGCGCCATTTTCAGCAACAACCTGGATGAATTTTTCATGGTGCGCGTGGCGTCCTTGAAATCTCAGGTTGAGGCCGGTATCGACAAGCAGAGCGAAGACGGCCTCAACCCTCGGGAGCAGCTCCATGAGATTCGCAACCAGCTCTCAGCTCTGCTGGAGGCCCAGCAAAAGCATTTCCTCGACCATCTGCGCGTAGGGCTGGAGGATCACGGCGTTTTCCTGTTCAACTACCAACAGCTGAATGAAGCCCAGAGGCACTGGGTGGACAATTTCTTTCAAACGGCGATTTTTCCGGTCTTAACGCCCTTAGCGGTGGATCCTGCCCATCCCTTTCCCTTCGTTAGCAATCTCAGCCTCAACGTCGCCGCCCTGATCCATGACCCAGAGTCGGGGCAACGCCAGCTGGCCCGGGTGAAGGTTCCTCAGAAGATCCTTCCGCGCTTTGTCTCAATTCCCATTGAGCTTGGCGGCGCTGATGCCAAGCCATTGCACACAGCAGTGCCTCTTGAGCAGGTCATTGCTTTCAATCTCAGCCTGCTCTTTCCAGGAATGAGCATTGAAGGTCATTACTTTTTCCGGGTCACCAGGGATGCAGACCTGGAACTACGCGACCTTGAAGCCGACGATCTCATGATCGCCATCGAACAGGGCTTGCGAAAGCGAAGGATGGGGGGTGAAGTCGTCCGCCTGGAAGTTGCTAGCGACACCCCTCAAGACGTCATTGAGATGTTGATGGACGGTATGTCCGTGGTTGAAGAAGACCTTTACAGGGTGAATGGCCCCCTCGGGCTCGATGATCTTTTCGGCTTGATGAGCCTGCCGTTGCCACACCTCAAAGATGCAACACATTCAGGTCAAACTCCTGCCATCCTCAGCCGAGCGCAGAGGGGAAGGTTGGAAGATGGCTCTATCAAAGAAGAGGAGTTCGAGAGCATTTTCTCAGTCGTGCGTCGTCGCGATGTTCTCCTCCATCACCCTTACGACTTGTTTTCCACCTCAGTCGAGGAATTTATCAATCAAGCGGCAGATGATCCCCTTGTGATGGGGATCAAGATGACCCTCTACCGCACCTCCAAAGATTCCCCGATCATCGCAGCACTGATCCGTGCAGCAGAAAATGGGAAGCAGGTGATGGCCCTGGTAGAGCTCAAGGCACGTTTTGATGAAGACAACAATATTCAATGGGCCAAACATCTTGAGCGCTCAGGGGTGCATGTGGTCTACGGCGTCATTGGCCTCAAAACGCATACCAAGATTGTTCTGGTCGTACGCAAAGAAAAAGAGCGGCTGCGCAGCTACGTGCATATCGGCACTGGCAACTACAACTCCAAAACCTCTCGTCTTTACACCGATCTAGGTCTGCTTTCAGCACGACCAGAGCTCGGCCAAGACCTCGTGGAGTTGTTTAACTATCTAACAGGCTTCTCCAAACAACAAAGCTTCCGCAAGCTACTCGTTGCTCCTGTCTCCCTAAGAAAGGGAATGGAACAATTGATTCGCCGCGAAATCGAACATGCCAAACAAGGCCGTGGTGGATCAATCAAAGCGAAGATGAATTCTCTGGTGGATCCGGGAATCATTGCTCTTTTGTACGAAGCCTCTCAAGCCGGAGTCACCATTCGATTAATTATCAGAGGAATGTGCAGCCTCTACCCGGGCCTTGAAGGCATTAGCGACAACATCAGCGTGGTGAGCATTATTGGTCGCTTCTTAGAGCATTCACGCATCTTTTGGTTTAACAATGGTGGGGAACCAGAGGTATTCATCGGTAGCGCCGACTTGATGCCACGCAACCTTGACCGACGCGTCGAAGCGGTTGTGCCCATTGAAGAACCCGACCTCAGAGCACAGCTCGAACGCCTGCTTGAACGCTACCTAAGCGATAACAGGGGTGCTTGGGACATGCAATCCGATGGTACGTTTATTCAACGGTATCCCGAAGGAGAAGAGCGCAACTCCCAATCTCAGTTAATTGATGACTGGAAAGGAATGCACTAGTTCAACCAAATCGAATGCAATCCTCAACGACGATTGAAGGCAAAATCAGGAAAAAACCCAATATTTCTGTAGCCATCAACACTGCAAATCGATCCAGATAGCGAGCTACCGAAAGGCTTCAGAATTGCAACCGCCACTAAGCGCTCAAGGTGCTAAGTTTCGCCCAAATTCGTCAGGAGACCAGGGTGATGGGGATCCCTCTGGAGTCCAATGAGGCTGCCCCTAAAGGCACCTCTAAGGAACCTTTATTGCCGACAGCTAGTCGACGCAATACAGCCAATCATTCACGTGGCACAAGCTCCGGCAGAACAAGTCGTTCGGGTGGACGCTTGGCCACCGATTCAATTGGTCATTACTTAAGCAGTATCGGACGTGTACCACTCCTAACGGCTGCTGAAGAAATTGAGCTTGCCCATCATGTGCAAGCCATGAAAGAGCTTCTTGACATTCAAGAAGAAGACCGGACTCCTAAACAACGCCATCGCATCCGGATGGGGAAGAGAGCACGCGACCGGATGATGGCTGCCAACCTCAGGTTGGTTGTGAGTGTCGCCAAGAAATATCAAAATCAAGGCCTCGAACTTCTTGACCTCGTTCAGGAAGGGGCGATCGGGCTCGAACGTGCTGTCGACAAATTTGACCCGGCGATGGGTTACAAATTTTCGACCTACGCCTACTGGTGGATTCGGCAAGGGATGACACGGGCGATCGACAACAGTGCGCGCACGATCCGTCTGCCGATTCATATCAGTGAAAAGCTGTCGAAAATGCGCAAGATCACCCGGGAGCTCTCCCATCGTTTCGGGCGTCAACCGAACCGTTTGGAGTTGGCTCATGCCATGGGTATTGAACCGAGAGACCTCGAAGAACTCATCTCCCAAAGCGCCCCCTGCGCTTCTCTTGATGCTCACGCCCGTGGCGAAGAAGATCGCAGCACCCTCGGAGAACTGATCCCAGATCCCAACGGCGATGAGCCGATGGAAGGCATGGATCGCAGCATTCAGAAGGAGCACCTGGGCGGCTGGCTCTCACAGCTCAATGAGCGCGAACAAAAAATCTTGCGTTTACGGTTCGGCCTTGGTGGAGAAGAACCCCTCACCCTTGCCGAAATTGGCCGTCAAATCAATGTGTCACGAGAACGCGTCCGCCAACTCGAATCCAAAGCCATTTTGAAATTACGCACGATGACCAATCATCAACAGGCCGCCTGAGTCGTCCTTGCCTCTGCCATCTCTCTTGCTCATCGCCCTCTGGATGGCCGGTGTCTTAGGCAGCGCTCTGATCTGCCGTCAACGCTGGCCCAATCAACGCGAGCTGAGTCGAAAGATTGTTCACATCGGCACTGGACCGGTTCTTCCACTCGCCTGGTTTCTCCGCATTCCAATCGCGATTGCAGTGCCTTTCGCTGTGGTGGTCACCGTGATCACCTTGATCAATCACCGTTGGCACTTGCTACCTGCGGTGGAGGATGTGGGTCGAAAGAGCTACGGGACCGTTGCCTATGGCGTCGCCATCTGTCTGCTTCTGATCCTGTTTTGGGCTGAAAATCCAGCTGCTGCCTGTGCTGGTGTGCTGGTGATGGCGTTCGGTGATGGCCTAGCAGGTCTGATTGGACGCGCCATTCGTTCCCCAAACTGGACGGTCTTGGAGCAGCGCAAGTCCTTGATCGGCACAAGCACGATGGCCATCACCAGTGCTGTGGTGTTGTTCGCCTTAGTACTAGTGACCCAAAGTCCACTCAACCCACTTCGACTTTTGGCCGTCTGCTCGTTGGCTGTCGGGCTCGAACAAATGAGCGTCTGGGGCATCGACAACCTGTCCGTGCCCCTTGGCGTAGCCCTGAGTTGGACCTGGATGACAGCCTGATCAAGGCCAACGCCTAACGCGTCTGCGAGTTAGCTGAATCTTGCCTTGGCCACAGAGGCAGCAAGCTCTCCCAGAAGGTCAGCGGTGGTTTCGATGCTGATGCATGCGTCGGTCACGCTCTGCCCGTAAGTGAGGGTGGATAGATCTGAAGCCAACTTTTGGTTGCCTTCCACGAGATGGCTTTCAATCATCACTCCCATGATGTGATCCAGTTTTTGGTCCACCTGAGCAGCCACTGCCTGTAGGACCTCACCCTGACGGCGGTAGTCCTTATTGGAATTGCCATGGCTGCAGTCCACCATCAAGCGATCAGGCAGACCTGCACCAGCCAATTCCGCAGCTGAATCCTGAATCGCTTCCAAGTGATAATTAGTCCCGCGATTGCCACCCCGTAAAACCAAGTGACCGTCGGGGTTTCCTGTGGTGCTAACGATCGACGCATGACCCTCACGATTGATGCCGAGAAAATGATGGGGCTTGGATGCAGCCTGCATGGCATTAATCGCAATCGTGGCGCTGCCATCGGTGCTGTTCTTGTAGCCAATAGGCATCGACAAGCCTGAGGCCATTTCACGATGGGTCTGGCTTTCTGTGGTGCGTGCACCAATCGCGGTCCAGCTGATTAAATCCGCGATGTACTGAGGAACCACGGGATCCAACAGCTCTGTTGCGGTGGGCATTCCCTCCCGCGCCAAATCGAGCAACAGGGAGCGAGCCATCCGTAGCCCAGTATTGATGTCATAGGAGCCATCGAGATGGGGATCGTTAATCAACCCCTTCCATCCCACGGTGGTGCGGGGTTTTTCGAAATACACCCGCATCACAATCTCCAGCTCAGCGGAATGGCGCTCACGCAAGGGCGCCAAACGACGGGCGTAGTCCCTGGCCGCCTCCACGTCATGGACAGAACAGGGCCCCACAATCACCAAGAGTCGGCGGTCCAATCCACGCAGGATGGCTTGGATGCGGCTGCGAGCCGTCGCCACCGTTTCTAAAGCCGTTGGATCAATGGGCAGGTCACGATGCAACAGAGCCGGTGGAATCAGTGGTCGCGTGTCCACCACATGCAGATCGTGGGTGGTGGTCATGCCTTGGCCTGAAATTCAATCCAGATTACGCAAGGCGATCCACTGCAACAAACAACAGGGTGGAACGCTGACCAACAACAATGGTGTGTATCGCTGTCTGCGCCGCCAAAACCGATGCTGAGCACCTATCGCGAGAACGCCAAGGAACGGGAAGGTCAGGGCATCCCGCCGCTTCCTCTTGATGCCGCTCAGACACAAGCCCTCACGGAACTTCTTCAAAATCCACCGGCGGGAGAAGAGCAGACCTTGCTGCACCTGCTGAGCGAACGCATTCCCCCCGGCGTGGATGAAGCGGCCTATGTCAAAGCAACCTGGTTAAGTGCCGTCGCTCAAGGCAAAGCATCCAGCCCATTGGTGGCGCCTTTGGAGGCGGTGCAATTGCTCGGCACCATGGTCGGCGGGTACAACGTCGCCGCACTGATCGAACTGCTGAAGCATCCAGACGAGACGCTTGCGAGCTGTGCCGTTCAAGGACTTAGCCGCACCCTCTTGGTCTACGACGCATTCAATGACGTCATGGAGCTAGCGACCAGCAACCGTTACGCCCAACAGGTGGTGGACAGCTGGGCTGCAGCGGAATGGTTTACCCGGCGAGATCAACTCTCCGAAGAGATCACCGTCACCGTGTTCAAGGTGGACGGCGAAACCAACACGGACGACCTCTCACCAGCCACCCACGCGACCACCCGTCCCGACATCCCATTGCACGCCCTGGCGATGTTGGAAACCCGTGATCCAGAGGGACTCAACACCATTGAAACCCTGAAGAAGAAAGGTCATCCCGTGGCCTATGTGGGTGATGTGGTCGGCACCGGAAGCTCTCGAAAAAGCGCCATCAACTCCGTGCTGTGGCACACCGGCAATGACATTCCCCATGTTCCCAACAAGCGCGCCGGCGGAGTGATCATTGGCGGCAAGATTGCTCCCATCTTTTTCAACACTGCGGAAGATTCAGGCGCCTTACCGATTGAGTGCGATGTCAGTGATCTGAACACCGGTGACGTGATCACGATTCGCCCTTACGCCGGCACGATCGAACGCGATGGCGAGGTGATCAGCCGATTTGAACTCAAGCCGAGCACGATCAGCGACGAAGTGCGTGCTGGTGGTCGCATCCCACTGATGATTGGTCGCGCTCTCACCGACAAGGTGCGCAGCCAACTGGGACTAGCTCCTTCTGAAACGTTCATCCGGCCTAGCGCCCCTGCCGACACGGGAAAAGGCTTCACCTTGGCGCAAAAAATGGTGGGCAAAGCTTGCGGTCTTCCAGGCGTCCGTCCCGGCACGAGCTGTGAACCGCTGATGACCACCGTTGGCAGTCAAGACACCACCGGGCCGATGACCCGGGACGAAATGAAGGAATTGGCCTGCCTGGGCTTTTCCGCTGATTTGGTGATGCAGAGCTTCTGCCACACCGCCGCTTACCCCAAACCGGTAGACCTGCAAACCCAGAAAGAACTGCCTGATTTCTTTGCCCAGCGCGGCGGTGTCGCCCTACGCCCCGGTGACGGCATCATCCACAGCTGGCTCAATCGGATGCTCTTGCCCGACACCGTGGGCACAGGAGGTGACAGCCACACCCGGTTCCCCCTCGGCATTTCTTTTCCAGGAGGCTCAGGGGTTGTGGCCTTTGCTGCCGCCATCGGCGCGATGCCCCTCGACATGCCCGAATCGGTGCTGGTCCGGTTCAGCGGCTCTCTTCAGTCGGGGGTCACACTCCGCGATGTCGTGAATGCGATTCCCTGGGTCGCGATCCAAAAGGGCCTGCTCACCGTGGAAAAAGCCAACAAGAAGAACGTCTTCAATGGCCGAATCATGGAAATTGAAGGGTTGCCAGATCTCAAGCTGGAGCAAGCCTTCGAACTCACGGACGCCACGGCGGAACGCTCTTGCGCAGGCTGCACCATCAAATTGTCCGAAGCCACCGTGAGTGAATATCTGAGCAGCAATGTGGCACTGCTCAAAAACATGATTGCGCGCGGCTACAGCGATGCCCGCACCCTGGCGCGACGGATCAAGGTGATGGAGGACTGGCTGGCCAACCCCCAACTCCTTCAAGCCGATGACGACGCTCAATACGCCGAAGTGATTGAGATCAATCTCGATGAGCTCACCGAACCCGTCCTCGCCTGCCCGAACGATCCCGACAACGTGAAGCTGCTCAGCGAAGTGGCTGGCGAAGCCGTTCAAGAGGTGTTCATCGGCTCTTGCATGACCAACATCGGCCACTACCGCGCCGCGGCCAAAGTGCTCGAAGAAGCCGGCGACATCGCTGCCAGGCTTTGGGTTTGCCCGCCCACGCGTATGGACGAGGACATGCTCAAGCAAGAGGGCTACTACGCCACATTTGAAGCAGCCGGCAGCCGCATGGAAATGCCAGGCTGCTCGCTCTGCATGGGCAATCAAGCCCGAGTCGGTGACAACACCACCGTGTTCTCCACCAGCACTCGCAACTTCAACAACCGGCTTGGCAAAGGAGCGCAGGTCTTCCTGGGAAGCGCTGAATTAGCCGCTGTCTGCGCCCTGCTCGGGCGCATTCCCACACCCGATGAATACCAAAGGATCGCCGCTGAAAAGATCGATCCACTCTCCGCAGAGCTGTACCGATACCTCAACTTCGACCAAATCAATAACTTCGTCGAACAGGGCCGAGTGCTGAGCGCTACGGAACAAGCGGAGGTCATGGCCGGCGCCTAAACGGCATCCGCTCAAAGCCATGACAGCAGCTAGCGACCTAGAAGAAAAACAAGATCCATCCGGTTCGAGTCGGAGCATTCGCCGGCTGCTGGAACGCCGCTGGCTGGTTGTTGTGCTCGCCTTGATGTTCACGGGGCTTGGCGCAGCCCTCACCGGAGTGTTGTTCAAGTTGGGCATCAAAGTTTTAGGGGCCTGGCGCCTGGAACTGCTGGCAGACCTTCCTGCTTGGGCCGTTCTGCCTGGCTTAGGCGCAACAGGTGGTTTGGTATCCGGATTGCTTGTGTCTCGGCTGGCACCCTCAGCAGGTGGATCCGGAATCACCCACATCATGGGATTCCTGAAACATCGGGCCGTCCCGATGGGTCTCAAGGTGGGCTTGGTGAAGCTGATAGCCGGAATTGTCGCGATCGGCAGTGGTTTCCCCCTCGGGCCGGAAGGTCCCGCTGTTCAGATGGGGGGATCGGTGGCCTGGCAACTTGCCCGTTGGCTAAGAGCACCTGCGGCATTCCGTCGCGTGCTCGTCGCCGCGGGCGGTGGAGCTGGGATTGCGGCTGTGTTTCACGCTCCGATTGGCGGATTTTTCTACGCCATTGAGGAATTACTGCACTCCGTAAGGCCAGTAGTAATGCTGCTGGCGATCGTCACCACCTTTTTGGCAGATGCCTGGGCGGATGTATTGGGGCTCGCGGGTTTAAGCACGGGCGGCGGTGGGCTGAACACTGGCCTTGGCTTTCAGCTGGAGAAGGAATACGAACCACTGGTGAGTTTTTTACCCATAGATCTGGGCTACCTGATTGGCTTGGGCGTCGTGGTGGGAGTTCTTGCCGAGCTGTATTGCCGCTATGTCCTCGCCATGCAGAAACAAGGGCATCGTTGGTTCGGTGACCGCCTCGTTCTGCGCATGGTGATCAGCGGAGCACTGCTAGGTGGGGTGTATGCATGTCTCCCCTCTGCATTTCACAATCTCGAAGGCTTACAAGACCTCATCGGTGATGGGAAAGCTGATATTCCAATGGCGCTCGGCACCTTTGTGGTGCTGTTTTTCAGCACCGGATTAGCAGCAGCATCTGGTGCACCCGGAGGCTTATTTTTTCCAATGCTGACCCTGGGCGGTGCGATCGGCCTCGCCTGTGGGATTTGGGTGGAAGCACTCACCGGCCACGTCCCCAGCACCTATGTCTTTGCAGGGATGGGCGCCTTCGTGGCCAGTTGTTCGCGCACGCCGATCACGGCCATGTTTTTGGCCTTCGCGTTAACGAAGAACTTGTTAGTCCTGAAACCAATTCTGGTGGCCTGCTTGGCGAGTTTTCTGATCGCACGTCTGTTTGATCACCGCTCGATCTACGAACGACAGATGGGGCTTGAGTTTCTCGAGGAAGATCACCTCCAAGCCGAAAACGAACGTCGGGCCTTTCAACCACCCAAACCCCAATCAGACAAAGACGAGCCAGACCCCGAAGACCACAACCCCTAGGAATTGTCTCTGCTCCGTTGATCCTGCAGGATGCATGGGTGATGCATGGGCGCTGCTGAACCGCGAAACCCTTCTGTTTGAACCTGCTGCACCCGAAGCAGGGGCACTGAAAACAGTGCTGGCCTTTCCCAGCACTTACACCGTGGGCATCACCAGCCTTGGCTACCAACTCGTATGGGCCAGCTTGGCCATGCGCTCTGACCTCGATGTCAGGAGACTGTTTACAGATCAGGGAGATCCGCAACACCGTCGCTGTGATCTGTTTGGACTGTCCCTGAGCTGGGAACTCGATGGACCGGTTCTGTTGGATCTCCTCGAGCAACAACGCATTCCCCTTTGGAGCCATGAACGGGGTGATCAGGATCCAATCGTGTTTGGTGGCGGTCCCGTTTTAACCGCCAACCCCGAACCCCTGGCCCCATTTTTTGATGTCGTGCTGCTTGGGGATGGAGAAGAACTGCTGCCCACCTTCATCGATGCCGTCCAGCAGATGCGGGACGAACCCCGTCACAAGCGACTTCGTCACCTAGCGCAGATCCCCGGCATCTACGTGCCCGATCTTCATGCTCCGCAGTTCAGTGCCGACGGTGCCCTGCTGGGCATCAAACCCAGAGAAGCCGATCTACCGGAGCGAATCGCCAAGCAAACCTGGAGGGGCAACAGCCTGAGCCATTCCACGGTGATCACCCCTGAGGCCGCCTGGCCCGACATTCATATGGTGGAGGTGGTGCGCAGCTGCCCAGAACTGTGTCGCTTTTGCTTGGCGAGTTATCTCACCTTGCCCTTCCGAACCCCGTCTCTTGATGACGGCCTCATTCCTGCCGTCGAGAAGGGGCTTCAGGCAACCCGTCGTCTTGGCTTGCTAGGTGCCTCCGTCACCCAACATCCCCAGTTCAGCGATTTGCTGGAGTGGCTGGATCAAGACCGCTTTGATGATTTACGCGTCAGTGTGAGCTCCGTACGAGCGGCCACCGTGACCCCGCAACTAGCGGGAACCTTGAGTCGCCGCGGTAGCAAGTCGGTCACGATCGCCATCGAAAGCGGAAGTGATCGGATGAGACGCGTCGTGAATAAAAAACTCAGCCGCGAGGAAATCAACGACGCAGCCCGGTACGCCAAAGAAGGAGGACTGAAAAGCCTCAAGCTCTACGGAATGGTGGGACTTCCCACGGAGCAGGACGACGACGTCGAGGCCACCGCCGATCTGCTGCTGGATCTGAAAAAACAAACTCCAGGCCTGCGCTTCACCTTGGGCGTGAGCACCTTTGTTCCTAAAGCCCACACACCCTTTCAGTGGCAAGGGGTCATGCCAGAGGCTGACAAACGCCTCAAACGACTCGCCAAACGCCTCAAACCCAAAGGGGTGGAACTCCGGCCTGAAAGCTACGGCTGGAGCGTGATCCAGGCCCTGCTCTCCCGCAGTGACCGTCGACTCGCACCAGTGATCGCCGCGGTGAGGGGCTCTCAAGAGAGTCTTGGTGGTTGGAAAAAGGCCTATCGAGCCGCACGGTCGGAGGAATTACCTGCCGCTAGCTCTGCCGGAGTGCCTTTGCCCCGGCCCCCCGCCTGGGAGGAGGTGGTTCATCACACCTGGGCCGATCACCAGATTCTTCCCTGGTGTCATCTCGATGGTCCCCTCCCCAGCGACACGCTTCTTAAGCATCAACGTGAAGCGCTGAGTCCAGAGAACGCTCCTGAAAGCGCTCCTGATTCGGTCTGAGCAAACAGCGCAATCCCGCCAGCAAAATCCAGCCAGCAATATTCACGCGGCTATCAAAAAACGGCAAATCGGTCCCATGCAGCACCATCAAGATCAGCACCGCTGCCCACCAGGCACGATCAAACAATCGTGTGACCCCACGACGGAGTGCCACGATCAACAAAGCCAACACCAGCCCTGCCACCAAAGCCGCCACCGGTAAACCATGTGCAATGGCCAGTTCAAGGGGAAGGTTGTGAGCATGGCCATGCCATTTCCCCGTTCTGAGCGGATAAATCACCGAAAAAGCCGCTGCCCCCCATCCCAGCCAGGGCCTCTCAGCGATCAACTGAACCGCCACACCCCACTGACTCAGGCGCGTGGAGGCAAGGACGCGCTCACCAGCGTGCTGGCTATCACTGAGCCTTCCCCAGATCGCCTCTGGCACCAACGAGCGCGCGGGGGCCTGAATCAACAGCGGCACCCCAGGAACAACAGAGAGAGTCAACAGCCCAAGGCCAACCACCAGCAGCGGCACCAGCCAAGACCAACTCATAGGACCCAACACAATCGGTAGCACCAGCACCAACGCGCCCCAGCCATTCCTCGACTCGGTGAGCACGAGGGCCGTCACAAAAGCGGCCACCAAGCCAAGAACAACACTTCTCCGCAGCTTGCTCAGGCCCGGCTGAATCAGTGCTGCAAGCGCCAACGGCCAAACCAGAGCCAACCAGGCTGCAGCGATATTGGCGTAATCAAACAGTCCTGAGAGGCGACCCTCCGGTTCACCACCAGGGGTCATGAACCAAATAATCGAACCACCCAGGACTTGCCAGGGACCTTGCCAGCCCCACCAAAGTTGTCCCAAACCCGTCAACACCACGGGGAAGCTACCGGCCACAAGCCAAAGCGCAGAACGACGGCGTGCCTCAGCCGAACTGACGTAGGGCTGAAAGCCCCAAAACGCCCAAAAGAATGGCAACCAGTTCCCCATGCCGACCCAGGCCAGGGACCCGGAATAGGAGCCGAAGCATCCAATCACCATCAACAAGGACGCCAAAAACAAAGGCGCGTTCCAGGGGTCACGCCAAAACGGACGCTCACTCCTCCAACTGCTCATGAGCAGAGAGGGAAACAACAACAAGCTGGCCAGCAGCGCCGAAGAGGGCAGCAAGAACAAGCCAATCTGGAAACATCGCCAACCCCAGCGCGACGCTTGGTGCGGGCGGGATGCATCGATGCGCTGGATCATGCGAACACCGCCGTCCGGCCGCGATACACCATGACCTGCCGGCAGAGATGCAAGCGCAGAGCCCGGGCCAAGGCCAATCGCTCCGTGTCACGGCCCTTACGAATCAAATCCTCCACCTCATCGCGATGACTCACAGACAGGGTGGCCTGCTCAATGATCGGACCATCATCTAAGTCTTCGGTGACGTAATGCGCCGTGGCACCGATCAACTTCACGCCCCGGTCCCAGGCGCGGTGATACGGCTGAGCACCTTTAAAGGCAGGCAAGAACGAGTGATGGATATTGATCACCTGGGAGAAGCGCTCTAAAAAATCGCCACTCAGCACTTGCATGTATTTCGCCAACACAGCGAGTTCAATGCTGTGCTCTTCAAGAAGGTCAAGAATGCGGTTTTCCGCGTCCCGCTTGGTTGCCGGAGTGACCGGTACGTGCACAAATCGTCCACCAAAATCACCACACAATGGCTCCAAATCGGGATGATTGGAGATCACTAACGCAACCTCCATCGGCAATTCACCGCTGCGAGAGCGCCAAAGCAAATCCAGCAGACAGTGGCTCTGCTTACTCACAAAGATCGCAACACGGGGCAACTCATCGGAGAAATGGAGCTGGGCCTCACCGCCGAGCCGCTCCGCAAGGGCAGAAACCGCTGGCTCAATCGCGTGCCGAGGCAACCCGAATCCATCAAGCTCCCACTCAATCCGACTTAAAAACAACCCTGCACCCGAGTCGGTGTGATGGTCAGCGTGACGAATGTTGCCGCCGTTGGCTGCCACCCAACCAGCCAGCTCACTCACAAGTGCTGACCGATCAGGACAGATCAGTTGAAGGATGACCGTTGAGCCGTTCACGCGCAGCAGATATTCACAAGTTCATTCTCTCTTGGCAGTCATTGCTCGGGGAACGGAATTACGCAGGTAAACTCGCGGACTCCCTTCTCTACCGATCCCCATGCTGAGCGCCCTGCGTCGCCTCGCTGCGTTTTGCCTCTGCGTGTGCCTCTGCTTCGGCCTCGCGGCCTGCAGCGGTAATGGCAATGCCAAGCCCGCAACGATTAGCCCTGAAGACATGGCAGTCATCCGTAGGCAAGCCGAGGGATTCACGCAAGCCCAGGAACGTCTCCCAGATCTGGCAGCCCTTGTTAATCAGCGCGATTGGACCTTTACCCGCAACCTGATTCACGGACCGATGCAAGAGGTCGGTCGCGAGATGCTGTACATCAATCAGCGCCTCCTTCCAAACGACCGGGCCGAAGCCAACAAGCTGGCGACCAAGCTCAAAGAAGCTCTCGCTGATGTGGATGAGGCCGCCCGTCTCCAAGACGGAACACGCTTGCAAAAGTCCTACACATCCGTTGCAACGGGTTTTGCTAATTACGCCCGCGTTATTCCCGCCGAAGCGTTGAGCTGATTACCTCGATTGCCGTGATTGGTGCTGGTGCCGTCGGCGCCGGCACGGCTTGGCATCTGGCCCGTCAAGGACACACCGTCACGTTGATCGACCCGTCGTTAGACGCGCCGATTCAGCGCAGCAACGAAAGTGACCAATCCCTCAATGGCACGACCGCTTCGCTTGGCGTGTTGATGGGGAACGTCTTCCGTCGATCAAGCGGACGGGCTTGGCGGCTGCGTCAACGCAGCATGGAGCTTTGGCCTCAATGGGTGGAGAGGCTGAATCATCCGGATACGCCCCTGCAGCTCCACTCTCCTCTGATCCAACTGGCTTCTGACCCAATGGAGGCAGAACGCATGGAGGCTTTAGCCAATCAACGCCATGACCTTGGGCTCGAAAGCTTCAGCTCAGTGAACACGGGATCCCATCCAGTCCCCTGGCCCAATCCTGGGGGGCATGGAGGATTGCTTTCCAAACATGACGGACGGATTGATCCCCTTGCCCTGCAACGGGCGCTAAGACGCAGCCTCAAGGCAGAAAAGGTCGGGCTTGTACCGGCTCGCGTGACAAAACTCCATCGAACGAGCACCGGGGAAGACAACCGCTGGCACCTGGAGTTGGACTCAGACCACACCATCGACTGCGCCGTTGTTGTGCTCTGCACAGCCTTGGCCAGTGCATTGTTGCTCCAACCTCTTGGGCACGACTATCCAATGGGTGCAGTGCTTGGCCAGGTGCTGGATCTTCAAGTCTCGGCCCCCAGCAAGGCATGGGATCACTGGCCAGCAGTACTGGTTTGCAATGGAGTCAATCTGATTCGCCATGGCAACAACCGTCTTTGGCTTGGAGCAACCCTGGAACAAGGCGAGAAACCTTCCACTGAAGAGCCTGCAATCATGCGGCGATTGGATGGCCTGGCACCCCACTGGCTGCAACAGGCCGAGGTGATCGATCAATGGCATGGCCTCAGGGCCAGACCCTCTGGACAGCCAGCACCATTGCTTGACGTGTTGGAGCCAGGCTTGATTCTGGCCAGCGGGCATTATCGAAACGGAGTTCTTTTGGCGCCTGCTACGGCAGACTGGGTTTGTCAGCAAATCTCGATCTTTATTGGTCTTTGACACCTCAGATCTAGAGATGACATGCAAGTAAATCGCTCCTTCGATCTCATGCTTCGCCGTTTCTTGAGCCCCTCAAGCACTGCACTGATCAGCGTTGCTGCCGCTTTCAGTCTTGCTGCCTGCTCCTCGAGCGATCAGGGAACTGGCAAACAACAAGGCCGACTATCAGCAGCGGGGGCCTCATTCCCAGCTGCGATTTACCAACGCTGGTTCCAAGATCTGGCACCACAAGGAATTCAGGTCAATTACCAATCCGTTGGATCAGGTGCAGGAGTCCGTCAATTAACTGCAGGCACCGTTGACTTCGGGGCTTCTGACAAGCCAATGCAAGCCGAAGCCATTGCCAAAGTGAGTCGCGGCGTCGTCCAGGTTCCGATGACAGCAGGCGCCATCGCGGTGGCATATCACAATCCAGGCTGTGAATTGAAGCTCACACGAGAGCAACTTGCTGGAATCTTTTTAGGCAAGATTCGTGATTACAAGGAGTTGGGCTGCCAATCCAAAGCCATCAAAGTGGTGCATCGCTCCGATGGCTCTGGCACCACTTACAACTTCACGAAGCACCTCTCTGCCATCAGTTCGGAATGGAGCAACGCTGTAGGCGCCAATAAATCCGTTCAATGGCCTACAGGCGTAGGAGCAAAAGGCAATGAGGGTGTCGCCGCTCAACTCACCCAGATTGATGGTGGGATTGGCTATGTCGAGCTGGCCTATGTCAAAGGGGATTTACAAGCGGCTGCCATTCAAAACGGCTCCGGAGAAAAAGTGGTGCCAACCAATGCCACGGCAAATCGTGCCCTGGGTTCCATCGACCTCGGACCCAATCTCATCGGTAGCAATGCCAATCCAGAGAACGGATATCCGATCGTGACCTTCTCCTGGGTGCTGGCTTACGCCAACGGCAACGGAGCCAACACGGATGTACTCAAATCAACCTTCGATTACATGTTGTCGGAGGAATCCCAAGCGAAAGCTCCCGCGCTGGGCTACATCTCCCTTCCTCCAGAGGTGATCGTTCGAGCCAAAGCAGCGGCTAACACGATTAAGCAGTAAGCCACCAGCAGAAACCACGATGGATAAGTTTTTGCAGCTAGGCGTGGACTTCAGACAATCACTTTAGAAGCCAATTCTCCATTAAAAATCTCATACTCTTCTGCAATATGGGGAAAGCAAATAAGAGAACATTCCTCAAAAGGGGGATCAATCTTTTAGTGATCAGAACTTGAAGGTGGTCTTCAGGAGGCCGCCAAAGCTATTGAACTGAGTGTCTCTGGAATTGTTCTGACGGTCGCCACCGAAGGCACGGTTACCACCATCAGTCAGATCGCCATAAGGGCGGCTGAGGTAGTAGATCGCAGGAGTCACAGAGATGTTGTCGGTGACTTGGAACTGGTACCAGAATTCCCAGGCGTAGTTGCCGTCTGCAACGAAGTCTGAATTCGAAACGTCGTTGCGATAGTCAACGTTGGTCACGAAGGTGGGCTGACCAACGGCCATACCCAAGGTGTTGCCCTTCAAGAAAGCGTCAGCCCACTGAAGGCCCACATACCAGGACTGCGTTGTAGCGGAACGGAACACACGAGTGTCATCACCATCGGTGACGCTGTTGTAGCCCCAGCCAGTACTGATGGAGGGGATCCAACCTGCTTCCTCAGGGGACCACCAAGCGCTCAAGCCAACAGAAGAACTGTTGCCGTTAGAAGTGAAGGTGTTGGCAAGAGGTGTGCCGTTACCTGCGTACAAAGAACCACCATTGTTCTTGGAGGTGTAGTTGTAAGCAGCTGCGAGGCCCCAATTCTCAGGAGCGTATGCAATCTGAACAGTTCCGTTGGAGCCAGCACAATCGGTAGCGAGACCGCCAGTGCCTGCTCCACATGTGTCATCGAAAA